>NZ_JAJAFX010000130.1:0-3409 GCF_025384845.1 Photorhabdus temperata
ATCTATAATGAAAACAATTCTCCGAAAGGCAAACAATGGTATTTTTATTCGAAAAATGGCAATAAAACGGCGGATTATAATGGTGGAACGCAATATATAGATGTAGGGACCAGTAACAGAGATTTTTATTATAATCTCCAGCAGATTGATGTAATTAGTGGTCCTGGTAGATATTGGTCGGATTATAAAATATCCAACCCGATTAAGATCAATACGGGCATTGATAGTGCTAAAGTAAAAATCACCGTAAAAGCGGGTGGCTCTGATCAAATTTTTACTGCCAATAATCGTACTTATGTTCCTCAGCAACCGGCACCTAGTTTTGAGGAGATGATTTATCAGTTCAATAATCTCACAATAGATTGTAAGAATTTAAATTTCATCGATAATCAGGCCCATATTGAGATTGATTTCACCGCTACGGCACAAGATGGTCGATCCTTGGGTTCAGAAACTTTTATTATCCTGGTAACTAAAAAAGTTCTCGGTATTGAGAATGTGATTACGTTATATAGCGAAAATAACGGTGTTCAATATATGCAAATTGGCGCATATCGTACCCGTTTGAATACCTTATTCGCTCAACAGTTGGTTAGCCGTGCTAATCGTGGCATTGATGCAGTACTCAGTATGGAAACCCAGAATATTCAGGAACCGCAATTAGGAGCGGGTACATATGTGCAGCTTGTTCTGGATAAATATGATGAGGCCATTCATGGCACTAATAAGAGCTTCGCTATCGAATACACTGATATATTTAAAGATGGCGATAATTTTGTTATTTATCAGGGAGAATTAAGTGAAACCAGTCAAACCACTGTGGAAGTTTTTCTCCCCTATTTTATAGAAGCGTATGGAAATAAGAACCACTTGTGGGTACGTGCCAAATACCAAAAGGTAACGACTGATAAGATCTTATTTGATCGTACTGATGAGAAAGATCCACACGGTTGGTCTCTCAGCAACGATCATAAGACCTTTAGTGGCCTCTCTTCCGCACAGGCATTAAAGAACGATAGTGAACCGATGGATTTTTCTGGCGCTAATGCCCTCTATTTCTGGGAACTGTTCTATTACACGCCGATGATGATGGCTCATCGTTTGTTGCAGGAACAGAATTTTGATGTTGCGAACCATTGGTTCCGTTATGTCTGGAGTCCGTCCGGTTATATTGTTGATGGTAAAATTGCTATCTACCACTGGAACGTGCGACCGTTGGAAGAAGACACCAGTTGGAATGCACAACAACTGGACTCCACCGATCCGGATGCTGTTGCTCAGGATGATCCGATGCACTACAAAGTGGCTACCTTTATGGCGACTTTGGATCTGCTAATAGCCCGTGGTGATGCGGCTTATCGTCAGTTAGAGCGTGATACGTTAGCTGAGGCTAAAATGTGGTATACACAGGCGCTTAATCTGTTGGGTGACGCGCCACAAGTGATGTTAAGTACGACTTGGGCTAATCCAACATTGGATAATGCTGCTTCAAAAACCACACAGCAGATCCGTCACCAGACGCTGACCCGGTTGCGTTTGAATAGTGCGGTACAAACTCCACTGCCGGAAACTGCTAACTTCCTGACGGTTTTGTTCCTGCCACAGGAAAATAGCAAGCTCAGAGGTTATTGGCGAACACTGGATCAACGTATGTTTAATCTTCGTCATAATTTGTCAATTGATGGTCAACCGCTCTCTTTGCCACTGTATGCCAAACCGGTTGATCCAAAAGCTTTACTAAGTGCGGCAGTGTCTTCCTCTCAAGGGGGAACTGATTTACCGAAGCCATCTCTCACTATTCACCGTTTTCCACAAATATTGGAGGGGGCACGAGGCTTGGTTAACCAGCTGATGCAGTTTGGCAGTTCGCTACTGGGATACAGTGAACGTCAGGATGCGGAAGCTATGAGCCAACTGCTACAAACCCAGGCCAGTGAGCTGATACTGACCAGCATTCATATGCAGGATAACCAATTGGCGGAGCTGGATTCGGAAAAAACAGCTCTTCAAGTTTCTCTAGCAGGAGCGCAACAGCGGTTTGACAGCTACAGCCAACTCTATGAGGAGAATATTAACGCTGGTGAACAACGGGCTATGGCGTTACGTTCAGAATCTGCTGTTGAGTCTCAGGGGGCGCAGATTTCCCGTATGGTTGGCGCAGGTGTTGATATGGCACCTAATATCTTCGGCTTAGCTGACGGTGGCATGCATTATGGTGCGATTGCCTATGCCATAGCTGACGGTATTGAGTTGAGTGCTTCCGCTAAGATGGTTGATGCGGAAAAAGTTGCGCAGTCGGAAGTGTATCGCCGTCGCCGTCAGGAATGGAAAATTCAGCGTGACAATGCACAGGCTGAGATTAATCAGTTAAATGCGCAACTGGAGTCACTGTCTATTCGCCGTGAAGCGGCTGAAATGCAAAAAGAGTACCTGAAAACCCAACAAACTCAGGCCCAAGCACAATTAACCTTCTTACAAAGTAAGTTCAGTAATCAGGCGCTGTATAGCTGGCTACGAGGACGTTTATCAAGCATTTACTTCCAGTTTTACGATTTGGCTGTGTCACGTTGTTTGATGGCGGAGCAATCCTACCAATGGGAAATTAATGATGATGCCGTTCGGTTTATCAAACCGGGTGCATGGCAAGGAACTTACGCTGGCTTATTGTGTGGAGAAGCTTTGATCCAAAATTTGGCACAGATGGAAGAGGCGTACTTGAAATGGGAATCTCGTGCTTTGGAAGTGGAACGTACTGTTTCATTGGCAGAGGTTTATGGTTCGCTGGGGGATAAGGATCGTTTCAATCTGGCAGAACAAATACCCGCATTACTGGATAAGAATGAAGGTACGGCAGGAACCAAAGAAAATGGTTTGTCATTGGCTAATACTATTTTGTCAGCTTGGGTCAAATTGTCTGATTTGAAATTGAAAACAGATTATCCGGACAGTATCGTTGGTAGCAACAAAGTTCGTCGGATCAAGCAAATCAGTGTCTCATTGCCTGCATTGGTTGGGCCTTATCAGGATATTCAGGCTATGCTCAGTTATGGCGGTAGGACTCAGTTGCCGAAAGGCTGCTCAGCATTGGCCGTGTCTCATGGTACCAATGATAGCGGTCAGTTCCAGTTGGATTTCAATGACGGCAAATATCTGCCATTTGAAGGTATTGCTCTTGATGATGATGGCACATTAAACCTCCGATTCCCGAATGCCACCGACAAGCAGAAAACAATATTACAAACCATGAGCGATATTATTTTGCACATTCGTTATACTATTCGCTAATTAATTTCGAGATTATATAATATAGGCTCTCCTTTGGGAGAGCCTGGCAGAAGCAATTTAAATTACAGTCTCAAGATAATTTTTTAAATTAATTTAAGGTTTTCTATATTATTTAATATAATTT
>NZ_JAJAFX010000131.1:0-3310 GCF_025384845.1 Photorhabdus temperata
AGCAGCAGTCAGCGCCGCAGCATTAGCGGCTGTCCTGGCAATATTGGCGAGTGTGACATTCGCCGCCGCCTCATAATGAAAGGAGAGAAATATGGAGACTTTGGATTATTTTTCCCAGTTGAAATCACAACTGGCCGCGTTTACCTTCCTCAATGGCGATGGGCTGACTGTTTCCCGTCTGGGTATCTCAATTACCCTGTTTTTTAAACAGGGTTACACGCAGGAGAAAAAGCAACGCATTCTGGCCTGCTATCGCCGTTTTCGGGAAGAATTTGGTACCCACCTGCGTTTTCATCGTCATTCACTGAAGGGATTAAAAAAATATTCCCCAGAAAATATTGCTAAAGTCGAAGAAGGTATTCTTAATCGGAAAAAAAACCAGCTTTCTAGTTGGGTAGTCAGTGACGCCAAAAATCTCTATGAAGCCCCTCGCTATCTGATGCGTTACCTGGATTCTGATGAAGCTAATGGTGATAATAGTAGCTCTTACCTAAGCCTGACACTTCCTTGGGATTATCTGAAAGAGCAAGACGGCATGACCAAATTTATGGCCTGGCTGGATTTTCTGTGCGAACAACTCGAACCGGATAGTGGGGACTGTGGCTACAGCCTGGTCATCCCCAGAGATTACCATGACTACTTTCCCTTAGAGTACCAGCTAGCGCAACGTTATCCCTCCCTGCAAGTCAATTCTGCGGTTCATACCGCGGTATTACAGTATGGACATTCCATCCGGGGTATTAATTGGATCACCCTACTGTCTAAACGCTTTGTAGGGCGACTGGGTGGGGAATACTGGATACGCACAATGCTGGCCCGCTACACGGATGTGGTGATTAGTACCTACCGGGATGGTCTGATTATCCGGGCCGGTCAATACCCAGATCTGACACCACTGCCGGGCAGCGTGCCGGAGAGTTATTTTGCCATTAACCAGCTGATACGTCCGATACGAGTAATCCCCCGTGAAGGCCATTCCCTTCACTTTTATGGTGCGGGTCATTTTGATGATATTTCCACACTGGCCTGGTATGCCCGCTATGACCGTGGACCTCTGCACGTGACCCCTTTGAAGGGAAGCCATCCGGCTCTTGTCAGCGGATTCTGGCGAACCGACAGCATCCCTGACAAACAGTATTTCTTTGCTCAGGGCGCGATGGCTTTTGATATTCAGGGCGCGGAGTCGGGCACAACGCTCTGGCACCTGATAAGGGAAGGGAAAAATATGTGGGAATAACAGATTATCCACTGCCTCATCATGAACGGAGAGAATATGGAAACTTCGGATTATTTTTCCCGGTTAAAATCACAACTGGCCGATTTTACTTTTACCAATGGCGATGGGCTGACTGTTTCCCGTCTGGGTATCTCAATTACCCTGTTTTTTAAACAAGGTTACACTCAGGAGAAAAAGCAACGCATTCTGACCTGTTATCGCCGCTTCCGCGAAGAATTTGGTACTCACCTGCGTTTTCACCGCCATGCACTGAAAGGGCTAAAAAAATATTCACCAGAAAATATAGCCAAAGTGGAAGAGGGTATTCTTAATCAGAAAAAAAACCAGCTTTCTACTTGGGATATCAGTGACGCTAAAAACATCTATGAAGCTCCCCACTATCTGATGCATTACCTAGATTCCGATGATGATGGAGACGATAGTAGCTCCTACCTGAGTCTGGTACTGCCCTGGGATTATCTGAAAGAAGAAGACGGCATGACCAAATTTATGGCATGGCTGGACTTTCTGTGTGAACAGCTCGAACCGGACAGTGGGGACTGCGGTTATTGTCTGGTCCTACCCAGAGATTACCATGACTACTTTCCCTTAGAGTACCAGCTAGCGCAACGTTATCCCTCCCTGCAAGTCAATTCTGCGGTTCATACTGCGGTATTACAGTATGGACATTCTATCCGAGGTATTAACTGGATCACCCTACTGTCTAAACGCTTTGTAGGGCGACTGGGTGGGGAAATTTGGATACGTAAAACGCTGGCACGCTACCCGGATGTGGCGATTAGCCCTTACCGAAATGGTCTGATGATCCGGGCTGGTCAATACCCGGATCTGACACCACTACCGGGCAGTGTCCCGGCGAGTTATTTTGCCATTAACCAGCTGATACGCCCGATACGGGTGATCCCCCGTGAAGGTCATTCTCTTCACTTTTATGGTGCCGGTCATTTTACTACAGCTTCTACCCTGGCCTGGTATGCCCGCTATGACCGTGGGCCTCTGCACGTGACCCCGTTGAAGGGAAGCCATCCGGCTCTTGTCAGCGGATTCTGGCGAACCGACAGCATCCCTGACAAGCAGTATTTCTTTGCTCAGGGCGCGATGGCTTTTGATATTCAGGGCGCGGAACCGGGCACAACAATCTGGCATTTAATACGAGAAGCGGAAAATATAACGGAGTAAATAATGCGAAGTGTAGTAGAAAGAAAAAAAATTATCCTTAAAGGTGATACCACAACAACCGGAGGAAATGTTCTCAATGGTTCCGGTTTGGTAAACCAACAACTGGAGGTTGTCCGTAAAGGTGACCCGGTATTTTGTCCCGCCTGTAAACAAACCGGCGCTATTGCGGAAGGCTCTAACTTATTCAATATACAGGGAATACCTGTCGCACTGGAGGGACACCTTGTTAAGTGTGGTTGCCAGACCGGAGCTTGTCGATTAAAGGTACGGTCATAAATATCAAACTCCAGGGCCATTAATTGAAATACCCACAACACTAAGGCAGGTTTTAAGCTGTGATTAACATTCATTTTTTTAACTGATAATGTTAATCGGTATAAAGTTTTAACCGTTTTTCTACCCCTTTTAACGCCTGCTTTTTATTAATTTTAATCATCATCGGCTTATCATGTTTTACGTTTAACAAATACTCATCATATCCACTTTTTATCTTTACTGACGCTGTTTTAATAAATCATCCCCCTTTATTTTTTCTTCATAAATCAGCAAATAAATAATCTGATAATATAAAAACACCTCTTTCTGTTTTCCCGATAATCACCGCCTGTTTCAGAACTTAAATCCTGCCAGATTAACCGTTTTATCCCTTTTTTATTGCATGATTTTTAGGGTTTTATTCATAAAATAACCGGCAAAAAAGCACTTAAATACCCGTCTATTCGGATAATATTATTTTACGTGTGGATTTCTTTTCAACTCTCTTTTAATAGTTAATAATTTTCGATTAAATGTCATTAAATCCCTTGCTAAGAAATTGTATTTATTCAGTTAAATCTACCCTTGATATAAAAGCAAAAAACCTTAATACTTCTTCATTTTCATTTTCATTTTCAT
>NZ_JAJAFX010000132.1:0-3115 GCF_025384845.1 Photorhabdus temperata
TCCGGGGTTATCCGCCAGCAAAATAGCCGGAGCCGCATCCGTCAGAATATGGGCCAGACGCTCACCAGTATAAACCGGATCTAACGGCACATACGCGCCACCGGCTTTCAGCACCGCCAATACCGCCACCACCATTGCCGGTGAACGTGACACGCAAATCGCCACCCGCTGATCCGGTCCGACACCCAGTGCAATCAGCTGATGGGCCAGCCGGTTGGCACGGGCATTTAATTCGGCATAACTGAGAGTTTGCTCTTCATACACTAACGCTGGCGCGTCAGGGGCTTGCGCCACCTGTTGTTCAAACAACTGATGAATGCACAATTGCTCAGGATAGGCGGTTTCCGTCGCGTTCCAGGTTTCCAGCAACAACCTGCGCTCCGCCGGGGCCAGGATATCAATCTCCCCAACTGGCTGTTGAGCCTGCGCGACCATCGCTTGCAGCACCGCGTGCAGATATCCCACCTGTCGCGCCATTGTCGGAGCATCAAACAGCGCCGAGGCATAACTCAGCGCACCGACAATCCTGCCCGCCTCTTCTGACAAGCTCAGTTCAAGATCAAACTTGACAACATCAAAGGCTTGATTGACCGGTGACACCGCCAGCCCCGGTAATTGCCACTCCGTTCCCTCCGTGCTCTGCCAGGCAAACATCACCTGGAACAACGGGGTATGCGCCAGCTGGCGCGGCGGCTGCACAATTTCCACTACCTGCTCAAACGGTAAATCCTGATGCGCCTGCGCCGCTAAGGCGGTTTGTCGTACCTGCGCCAGTAATTCCGTCACCGTCAGTTCACCCGGGATATCAATACGCAACGCCAGCGTATTCACAAAGAACCCGATCAGCGGTTCCACTTCCTGACGACTGCGACCGGCACTCGGTGTCCCAATCACCACCGCTTCCTGACCGGACAGACGCGACAGGACCACGGCCCAGGCTGACAACAGCGTCATAAATAACGTCACACCGTGCTGCTCACTCAGGCGTTTAAGCGCGGCCGTTAATGCCGTATCCAGGTTAACCGGCACGGTATGCCCGATAAATGACTGCTCCGACGGACGAGGCCGGTCAGTGGGTAAATCCAGCAGCACCGGGGCATCAGCCAGCATGGCTCGCCAATAGTCGGATTGCACCCCGGTCCGTTCAGCCGACAGCCACTGACGCTGCCAGGCGGCGTAATCCGGGTACTGGATCGTCAACGGCGGCAACGGTGCCGGCTGCCCGGCCAGAAACGCCGTATAGAGTGTGCTCAGTTCGCGTATCAGCACATCGACAGACCAGCCATCGGAAATAATGTGATGCTGGGTGAGCAGGAACCGGTATTCATCATCGGCAAGCCGGATCAGCGAAGCGCGAATAAGCGGACCACGCTCAAGGTCAAATGGGGCACGCGCTTCTTCCGCACACAGGCGTTCAAGCACACCATCCGCCTCCGGGAGCCCCCGCAGGTCATGTTGGGATAACCGCAGGCCGCTATCCGGCGCCAACAGTTGCACTTGCGGCTGACCATCAACCGAGACAAAGACAGAGCGTAACGCTTCATGACGGGCAAACACGCTATCCAGCGCCTGCTGCCAGGCCACGCTATCCAGCTGACCGCACACGTGCAGGACCATCGGAATATGATAAGTTTCACTGACCCCCTCAAGCTGCGCCAGGAACCACAGGCGCTGTTGAGCAAATGACAACGGTAACTCACCCTCACGGGATATCGGCAGGATGGCCGGCAGGACCGTGTCCGCCTGACCAGACCCGCCCTGCATGACCTCAGCCAACGCCAGTAAAGTGGGGAATTTAAACAGGGTCGCCAGCGACAGTTCAACCCCGAAAGCCGCGACCCGGTTCATCACCCGTACCGCCAGCAACGAATGCCCCCCCAACGCAAAGAAATTGTCATACCGGCTGATTTGCTCAATCCCCAAAATTTCACGCCAAATCGCTGCCAGGGCAATTTCTGTTTCTCCCTGCGGCGCGGCATAAACCCGGTGGGCATAAGCTTCATTGTCCGGGGCCGGCAATGCCCGGCGATCCAGTTTACCGTTCGGCGTCAACGGCAACGCCGCCAGCCGCACAAAGGCCGACGGCACCATGTAGTCAGGTAGCTGAACACTCAGATGGGCACGCAGACTATGAATCAATCCCTCATCCGCCGGTGCCGCCACATAAGCCACCAGCCGTTTCTCCGGCCCGTCACCCTGTGCCAATACCACCGATTCACTCACGGCCGGGTGCTCCAGCAACCGGGCCTCAATTTCCCCCGGTTCAATCCGGAAACCACGGATTTTCACCTGCTGGTCGTTGCGGCCCAGAAACTCCAGATTGCCGTCCGGCAGATAACGCGCCAAATCCCCGGTCCGGTACATCCGCGCCCCCGGGTTATCACTGAACGGATCGAGAAGGAACCGTTCCGCCGTCAGGTCAGGGCGATTGAAGTAGCCCCGCGCCACCCCCGCCCCGCCGATATAAATTTCACCCACCACGCCCAGCGGCACCGGCTGACCATAAACGTCCAGCAAATAAAGGCCGGTGTTGGCTATCGGACGCCCGATACTTTCAATAATCCTGTCACCCCGCTGTATCGGCAACCAGGCAGAATACGTTGTCGTTTCGGAAGGCCCATAGAGATTACATAACCGCTGTACCGGCGCTTCTGCAAAAATCTGTTCAATCAGGGCACGTTTAAGCGGTTCACCCGCCAGATTGACGGTATGAACCGACGCCATCAGCGCCTGAGCCTGCAATAACGGTTTCATCGCCGACGGGACTGAGTTAATCAGGGTCACCGGCAAAGCATGCCGCATCAATGACAGGACATCATCGACCAGATGAATCGCCGCACCACAAGACAACGGCATAAGAAATTCAAAAATGGACAGGTCGAAATTCATTGACGTCGAGAAAAGCGTCTCCCGGACCTCTTCCGCCCCAAAAGCCTGCTGTGCCCAGTGCAGGAAGTTCACGGTATTCCGGTGCTCAATCATCACCCCTTTTGGCACGCCCGTGGAGCCGGAAGTATAAATCACATAGGCTAAATGACGGTCAGTCAGCCCCGCTCTCTGCGGGTTGCTGTCCGCCTGTTCAGGCAAGATATTGGGGTCAAGTACCGTCAATCCG
>NZ_JAJAFX010000133.1:0-2978 GCF_025384845.1 Photorhabdus temperata
ATGATGTGCGCACTTATCGCGTGGTTCATTCGTGATTTGTTGGTCTTCTTAAATCTGAGCACAGATTTGGCTTATATCGGCAGTGTCATTATTGGTTATCTGGGGACTGACTTTTTCGGTCAATGGATGCGTGGGGCTTTGAATCGTAAAGCGGGGGTATCTGATGCAAATCAGTGAGAAAGGGCTTAGTAAGCTCAAAGGCTATGAGGGTCTCAGCTTAACAGCATATCGTTGCCCCGCGGGTGTTTGGACAATCGGCTACGGTCATACTCGCGGGGTAAAGCCCGGTGATGTGGTTACAGATAAACAGGCCGAGCAGTTCTTACTTGAAGACTTAGCCCCGGCCTACATCACGATTGAATCAAACGTTAAGGTCCCGCTGACTCAGGGCCAGTTTGATGCGCTTTGCTCTTTTATCTTCAACTGTGGTACCGGTGCTTTCGTCCGCTCAACATTGCTTAAGAAACTCAATGCGGGTGACTATAAAGGCGCGGCGAATCAGTTTATGAGATGGAATCAGGCTGGTGGGCGTGTATTGCCGGGCCTAGATGTTCGCAGGGCATCTGAAAAAACGATGTTTTTATCATGAAATTCAATGCTCACTACTACACGATACTCGCATTAATCATTATTTCACTGACAGCGTATTACTATCACTCTGAGTTACAGAGAGAACGTCATGTTACAAAGCAGCAGCAAGAAGACATTCAGCAACTCACAGACACTATCGACTATCAGAACTCACACATTACCATGTTGAACGAATTGGATGTGAAGCACACACAGGAACTTGCCAATGCCAAATCTGAAATCGACGTTCTTCGCAATGATGTTGTCAATGGTCGTCGCCGGTTGCGTATCGCGGCAACCTGTAGTCAGGGCGAAGCCGGTTCCCCCTCCGGCGTGGTTAATGCAGCCAGCCCCAGATTGGAAGACCCCGCTATCAGGGATTATTTCACTCTCACCGAAAGAGTAACAACGATGCAGGCTCAACTAGAAGGTTTGCAGGACTACATTAGAACCCAGTGTCAATAGGAACAAGTATGAATAAAACAAAAGTCGCTAACATAAAAAAAAGCAGACTACCTGAGCTTAGTGTAAGAAACAGGACTGATAAACGAACCAGTCCGTATCAAGTCGTGGTTTTAGATAGTGATGGAGACGAGCTATTCACTCATATAAGTAATGGCCGGTATGAATATGACGACATGCTGCCAGCGATACTTTGTGAAGCGGCATTGGCGGCACATAACCCGAATTTAATCGTTATTGATCAGGGGGTAGAGTTTCAACAACCTTCCCGACTCTAACGGGGGTGGATAATAAGACTTCAAGTCTTGGCGGGCGCCTTTCTCCATGAAGAGGCTTGTGATTTGTAATCTCACCCCACCAATAATATTTAGCATATTCAATTCGTTTTGTTGGATTTGCATCATAATCTAGCCAACTTGAATCTAGTGTGAGAAAGTCTTCGCTGAATACCTCATATATGTTAACTGGATGATCAGGACGCGGGATGATTTCTTTTGCAAATAAAAGTGCATCATCAATGCTAAGAGCAGCAAAAAATGAGCTGAGTCTGCTTAGTCTTTTTGCAAAATCAGGCACATTTTGTCTTACATATTCAGCGATAAACTCCCTCAGTTGAGGTTCTTTCAGATTATTGAATGGATCTTGTACGTTAAAATAGTGAGCATATTCTTGACCAAAGAGTGATAGGCATTCGTTGTTAGTGATAATCGCACCCTCGTTGAGATGACCGCCTCTATCTGCGTGAAAAAATTTATATTCTCTCATTTAAGAGCCTTTGGTTAGGGGTAGTACATTAGTTTTATTATATTATTTAATATACGAAGATATCAAAACTCAGTGTCAGTAAAAGTCAGAAAGCGAGGCATAACCTCGCTTAATTAATCAACCTACTTTGCTATATCTATAAACTTCTTTGATGTACTGATGGAAGTATTTTCCTTTGGATGGGGCGCTCATCAATCCTTGGTACACATTAGAAGGAACATTATAGTATTGATACACTCCGCTACTATGGAAAGCTATTTCCAATGTTTTCGTAGCTTGGTCATAACCAACAGAACGAAGGTTTGAAGATGAAACAGGAACTCGATTCACGTTCTAAATCTCCTATATGCGGGAAAAGTCCCAAGAAAATATTAGAACACTTTAAGAATTATAACTTTGTAGACGATCACGGGCACAAGTTAGAACTATGCCAAGATTTTATAGATCTTGTGAAGTTATCCGCAAAATAAAGAATATCTAATCAATGAGCCTCAGTTATCTGGGGCTTTTTATTATCTAGCGCATTCACACGCGCCTCTATTTCTAAACGCAGAGCCTTACAGAAAGCGAACCTGAGAAATCCGTTAATGGTATTTCTGCGGGCGGCATTTCTGTGTGAACAGGTTCGTCTTCTATAGGGTAAATACCATGACTCAATTAACAGTCAAAACACATTCATCTGTAACCGAAGCTCCAACAATGACCAGCCTTGAAATGGTTGATTACATTAATGCTGACAGGAAGGCCAAAGCAGAAGCGGAAGGATTGGCATTCCCTTGTAAGAAGTATAAGAAGCTGTCACACAAGAACTTCATGGTTAAAGTTCCCAAAGTTTTGGGAGATGAAGCATCGGCTAAATTTTTAGCCGAAGATGAATATAGCATTGCCAATGGAGCTACAGCGGTTCGTGATATTTACCGATTCCCCAAGCGTGAAGCCTGTTTGATGGCAATGAGCTACAGCTATGAGTTGCAAGCCCAGGTGCTCGATCACATGACAGAACTTGAGATGAAATCTGGATTTGGGTTTACCATCCAGCAACTGCAAGACATGCTTGTTCTGGCAAAAAGGGCGTCTGATGAAGATTCATCTGATGCAGGTCGCAGACTAAGAAAGCGACAAGATGACCTGGTTACTCTCAATAAAGCTGAAAGGATGATCAATGATATTAGTCAGATAGC
>NZ_JAJAFX010000134.1:0-2966 GCF_025384845.1 Photorhabdus temperata
GGACACACAACTCTTTAATCACCATGCTTTTCGCGGGAAGCCCCTTCCTTTCAGAGGGTGTCAAAGAGATAAGTCATCGTTTACCTATTATAATTGTTAACTACTCGCTATTTTGAACAGGTTGCCTGGTAAATAAAATTGCCACACTTACTGAACTAGTCCAGATTAGTATTTTCTAAGAAATTGATTAAAATTAATTCAAATGTTTAATTATGGGAGGCTATATGAGTGCTGTGACAAGAATCAATATTACAGACCTTCCCGAAAGTCTGAGAACAGCGGTCAGAGAAGGTCAAACTGTTGTGGCGGATTCGACTAATATACCCAAAGCAAGAGCAAAAATAACTACCCGATTGTAATTATTCATTAAAAACATAATTAATAAGAAAAATCATATAAAATATTGGCGATATTTACAGAAGCGGTAAGATCGCCCGTAAACATAATCACTCATTCATCGTAAAAGTGATATCCTTACATGGAAGTTATTACAGTTTAATCATGATGGGTGAAATTATGAAAGATAAAAGTATGAGTTTCTCTGTAAACAAAGATCTGGATGTTCGTTCAAAAAGCTTTGATGCCTTCATATCATACATGGAAAACAGCAACGATTTTTGGGCTATAAAAGACAGGGAACATCGATTCGTCTATGCCAATGATACTATGATTTATTACAGCGGTCTTCCTAAGGGTTTTAGCATAGAAGGGAGGCTTGTTAGTGAGTGTCCAGCTCCGTGGTCTGAGTTTGAAGATATTGTACATGCTAATGATGGCAATGTAATGACGAGTCAAAAGATCATTCCGGTACTAAACACCTTCACTTACGGCGGGAGAGAAAAAATAATCCAACCATTTTTGGTCAATGTTACACCACTAATGAAGGATGGAGAATGTATTGGGGTTGTGGGGCACGGTAAAAAACTTGAAATTTATTCCATGTATCATTTTGAAAACAACAGGCATCCTGACTCATTAACTTTTGGCACACCAACTGATTTATTTACAGATAGAGAGTTCGATATAATATTTTTTGCTTTGCAATCACTAAGCGCTAAAGATATAGCTAAAAAATTAGATATTTCATATAGAACGGTACAAAGTAGACTACTGATAATTTATCAGAAAATAGGGATAAATTCATTAAGCCAGTTAAAAGAATATTGCAGGGGTAAGGGATATGATAACTATGCTCCTACCCGATTTATTAACCCTAATCCCTATATACCTTTAGCATAACAATGTACAACATCGTTGTCGTCACTATGCCAATTAGGGTTCTGCCAGGCAGGACCTCTGCGCCTATCTGACGTCGTGTGTGAGACGATGCCGAAAGAGAGCTCTGCTTTACGGCGCTTAAGCGCCTGAAAAAACCATCGCTAGAAGATTCTCTCATCTCCGACCAATCCTGCCAACCCATCGGCAAAGCTACTAATGGTATGGCCCTCGCTGCTCACTACACCCAAACCCCATTTACGCAGTGAAGGCTACCCAATACGTAACGAAGACGTGTTAAAATTGTCACCATTTAACAAGAGTGACGCGAATGATCTATTTCGGAAATAGCTTTACCTGTTCAGTTTTTCAATTTTTCATGACAAGATGGCCGTATCGTTATTTGACTATCAAGAATGCAGATACCACAACTCAACATTTTCTTAAATAACTGGCATTTTGAACGGTAACTATAAGATGCCATTATCTTTGTGATCCAATTTTTATACTATTTATCATTTGCATCATGATCGAAATAATTACCATATTGATCAAGAGGAATTACCCTAATTTTTAATTAAGCATCAAGTATAGCCTCTCCTAATTCTTGTTTATATACAATTGGCTGTAATAAATGGTTGCTTCCTAAAGGATCTACCCCTAATAAACCATTACCTGAATAAGTTGACCACTACAAATCACCATTAAATTCGGCCCTTGCATGCAATCCTTGTTTGAAATCCGCACTCATTATTTCACCACCGTAATTTTAGCGGCAAGGCTCACTTAATAACTATTAAAGCCTTTTAACATAATTAGCGGACACATAATAACCATTACGTGTCCACCTTAATTAACTCTATAAATCAAAACTCATAACTAACCAGTGAAAACAAACTATTGCTTTATCATCAAACATAACTTCTACAACGTGAAAAAGCCAGTCGTAATGCTGCACCAATTTCCTCTGGAGAACTATCAGCCGGGATTACGACATAATCAGATTCAACAATGCCTTTTCCTGTCCAAAGCTCAAGTTTCTCATGACCAGAAGGCGTGATAGTTATAACACCATCTAACAAACGAATATTACAACTCTTCATCTTCTTAAATAACTGACGTTTTGAGCGATAGCGATGAAATCCCATCATCTCTGTAACCCACTGATTATATAATTCTTCTCCTTTTTCATTGTCCAAAAAATCCCCAAGATTCTCAAAGGGAATAAATCGACTCTTAGAAAGAGCATTAAAAACTACAGCACCTAATTCCTCATCAGAGGTATCGGGTGATAACATATGATTACCACCTAAAGGGTCTAAATTAAGCGAACGGTAACCGGAATAAGTTATTACTGAGTAAAAATCACCATTAAATACGCATCTAGCATTTTTCCATCGTTCAAAAATCTCACTCATTATTTCACCACTGTAATCTTAACGTTAATGTTCTTTTCTGTACCGTAAGTAATGGCTCTATTAATCTGTTCCCACTGGTCAGGAGTAGTTGTTTTAGGTACAGCAATCCTAACTTCACGTTGAGATATCATACTTGAATCAATAATTTTAGTTCCTTTAGAACCTTCCGTGAAGTTAGATGCATCATCAATATTCCTTTTTATGGAAGAATAAAGTTGTTTCGGATCCTTAATCCTTGCAGCAGTACGTGTGTCCAATGTTTTAACACTGGTAGCGATCCCTGTTTTCCCATCGTAAAAATCATATACTTCGAAATTTTTTGGTAACCGAGAA
>NZ_JAJAFX010000135.1:0-2876 GCF_025384845.1 Photorhabdus temperata
TTGTCGTTCCAGACGAGATCATCAATCAGAAAGTTCAGCTCAGCAGCAAGTACGGCTTCTAAATCTTTGGGCCAGTACTCATACGGAATATCGCTGTAATGAGAATCCTTGATGACCTTAAGTGTCACCAATACCATCTCCTCTGATGTCCTGCCAGCTTTTCTGTAACCGGCGTTCCAGACTGCATCTGTAATATCAGATGGATCACCCCATGCTGAGGCTATTACTTGGGTTAAGTGAAATGAGTTATTGATCATGACTTTCCTCCCTTATGTCCCTAAGAATTAGCTTTACTTTTACTCCCTGTGATTTCAGATGAGTGTCACAGTGAGCAATACCTCTGTTATATTCAATACCTAGTTCGTCATCATCATCACAATCAATATAATTTGGCAGTTCCACACGAACTTCACCCCGAGCTTTCCAGCCTGCCCACGCAAAATGCAATGCGTTGCCGTCACTGATGTAGTATTGGCATTCTTCCTGAAAGAAAGCTTTTTCTAACTCTTCCTCACCCCACGGATAAGTTTCTGTGAGCCATTTTTCAAATTGTTCTTTGTTTGTCATTATTCTTTCTCCTATTCCAGGCTCTGATTGCCATTTTATTTTGGCTTCGGATATCATCATTAATAAACTGGGCTGTTTGTGCATCACAATTGAAGCATCTGACGATTGATGATCTGTATGGGCAGTCATCTTCATATTGCCGAAATACTCCAACATCTTTGCTACCGCAAAATGGACACGGTAACAGTTCAATTTTATTTCCCATCGGTTGTACCCCTCATGGCTTTAAGTTGTGCACGTCATCAATGTTTATCATTATCGCCTTCCTCTCTCTGCTTTATTTCATGGCTCACCATTTGTGCGATATGTACGGCGGAACGAATGGTTTTATCGATCATGTCATCCAGTTCTGTGATAGTTATTCTTATATTGTTGCCGTGCTCTTCTTGGAGTAGGTACTTGGTTATTTCCCAAAAAGTGGCGGTATCCATTAGGCTTTTGCTCATTCCACTCCCTCCAGTTCGTTGTTTAGCTTCACCTCCTCTGGTGGCTCAGGTAATTCCATCCAATGGGTTACATTAGAGCTATATTGAATAGCAGATGTCGATACAGACCAGAGTTGTGTAAAACTTTGATGCTGTGATTTTCAGTATCTTTTTTAAATCTCTCTAATATTTCCATCACTCATTACCCTCTTTTTTAGTTGTAGAAAAACTTGGTTCCATCTCAAGACTAACAGTAAATATACCTAGAATTTTTCCATTAATATAAATTTCAAAGTCAATAGGCCAGTTTAATTCCCATCCACCATAATAGTCGAAATAATGTTCTGCGGCATCTTCCGCTATATATGATTTATAGTATTCATGCCACCATGATTCAAATTCATAAGCATCATTTGGATATTTATCGCCACTTATTATATATTCGTATTTATTCATTTTCATCCTCATCATTAGTATTAATTTCATCAAGTGAGCAAAAAATTCCGTCATCATCTGTGATTCCCAGCAAGCCGAAGAATTCAACTACTTCATAATAGTTTCCGATTGTGAATTTATATGCGTAGTCTGAAATCGGATTACAATATTGCAAAGTATCACCGACATTAATTAACATTTTTTATCTCCGGCGAGGCAGGATGAATAAATTCAGCCCATGCTAATACTTGGATATTTTTATCTAATTCTTCATAGTAATAAGCGTGATCAGGATGATTATATTCTAAACACCAACAGACACTATGAATCCAGTCATATACATCATTTTGCGCCACCCACCATGGAATATCATCATGCCACGACCAAATATGCCCCCCTGTTGGGCTCGGCTTGTTTTGATAAGTTAAAGTAGTAACATAACGTTTATATTCAACTTGTTGATAATGATATTGAGCCTTTCCATTCTCATCTAGATCACAATAATCAAAACGTTGAATCGTTCTCTCAACATATACCCAACATTTCATTTCTTCGCCAACTTTAATATCGGGATGCTCTGTGAAATTCCAATCTATATTAAGCATCGATTCAATTTTCTCTATTACTTGTCCCGGAGACCCCGTATCATTCTCTTCTTTAATTCCAGCAGCGCGAGCTATAGCACCTAACCCCGCGCACGATTCATAAAACATTTCTTTATATCTGTCACGTCCTTTTCGAAGAGATTTCAATTTATCAGCAATCTCATTTAAAATTAAATAATTGTCACAATTCGCAGTTCTTGCTAATTCTTGACATGCTGATATTAAAGATTCTGTATGTTTAGTCATGATAATCACCTTTGTTTTTCCTTAAGTTTGGCGTAAATCGGTTAGAGGTATTTACGCCAAATTAATGTGAATAATTAAATGTCATATTATTTAATGAAGGTAATGCTGTTCCCTATTAATTAACTCATTATCCATTGAACAGAGTAATTTATTCTTTAACTGAGCAATGAGCTGCTTTTCCTCATTTGCAATGTCCCGACTTTCTCCAGTTGTCCATTCGACTTGACATTTGTTTAAGTCTTCATCAAACGAGATAATGATTTCTAATCGTGCAGCCATAATTCACCTCACTTTTTCACAATAACACTTTGTTTAAAAACGTAATGTAACCAAAGAAAGAAATAACACCACCAGAAAACCCAAAACCGACAATCACAGATATTGTAAATATTACAAGACAATAATTAAGGAGGTTTTTCATTTCATCAACTCCCTGGCTTTCTCAAATACAGGTATGGCAGATTTAATTTTCATTGCTTACCCTCATTTTATAATAAATACAGTATTCGTAAGATTAATTGCTTTACCATCCTTCCGCCCAGCGCGGCAGCCGTGCTTTTCTTGAACAACGATTGGCATCAATAGCGCAACATTCCCG
>NZ_JAJAFX010000136.1:0-2827 GCF_025384845.1 Photorhabdus temperata
ATAGCCGCGTTGCCGTCAATGCCGAATGTGGTCTGGGAAACCGGCGCTAACGGCGAGATATCCCTGACGCTGGGCACACAACAGTGGGGTATCCGGGGCCTGTCACAGGTGAAAGCCGGGGCGGCGGTGATGAAAGTGAATGTTCAGGTCGTTGATACCGACAGCGGCGTGATGTTTGCCGACAGCGTGGACATGATGAGCGCCCGCAGCCGGGGCGGGTATGCGCGGCTGGCCGCCACCGAACTCGGGCTGGCCGAAGGTGACCTGCGCCGGGCACTGGGGCAGGTGTTGCTGGTACTGGAACAGTGTCAACAGGCCGGCGTCAGTGAACAAACCGAACCCCCACCGGTTCCCAAACTGAGCGAGGACCAGCGGGCTGCGGCGCTGGCGCTGCTGCAAGACCCGAAACTGAGTGAACGCATCACCGCTGACTTAGCCGCCTGTGGCGTGGTGGGCGAATCCACTAACCTGCTGGCCGGTTACTTAGCCGCCGTCAGTCGCAAGCTGGACCGTCCGCTGGCCGTGCTGATACAAAGCAGTTCGGCGGCAGGGAAAAGCAGCTTAATGGATGCGGTACTCAATCTGATACCGGAAGAAGAACGGCTGCAATACAGCGCCATGACCGGCCAGAGTCTGTTCTATCTGGGGGAAACCAATCTCCAGCATAAAATCTTAGCCATTGCCGAAGAGGAAGGCGTCAGGCAGGCCGCCTATGCGCTCAAACTGTTGCAAAGCGACGGCGAACTGACCATTGCCAGCACCGGTAAAGATGACGCCAGCGGGAATCTGGTGACCAAACAGTACACGGTAAAAGGGCCGGTGATGCTGATGCTCACCACCACCGCGATAGATGTGGATGAAGAGCTGTTAAACCGCTGTCTGGTGCTGACGGTAAACGAATCGCGGGAGCAGACCGAAGCTATCCACGCCTTGCAGCGCCATAAACAAACGCTGGAAGGTCTACTGGCCGAGAATGAAAAGGCATATATCACCGAACTGCATCAAAACGCCCAGCGGCTGTTGCGCCCGCTGAATGTGGTTAACCCTTATGCCTCACAGTTAACGTTCATGAGCGATAAAACCCGCACCCGACGCGACCACATGAAATATCTCACCCTGATACAAAGTATCGCCCTGCTGCATCAGCACCAGCGCGAGGTGAAGACCGCGGAACACCGGGGCAAACGGCTTGAATATATCGAGGTGACCAAAGACGATATTAGCTTAGCAAACCGGCTGGCCCACGAGATATTAGGCCGCACGCTGGATGAAATGTCGCCCCAGACCCGAAAACTGTTACTGCTGATACAAGCGATGGTGAAAGAGACGGCGACAGCGCAGCAACGCCCGGTGAACGCGGTCCGCTTTACCCGCCGCGATATCCGCCATTACACCCAGTGGAGCGATAACCAGTTAAAAGTCCACTGTCAGCGACTGGCCGACATGGAATATCTGTTAGTCCACGGCGGCAGTCGCGGCCATCTGTTGCAGTATGAACTGCTGTGGAACGGCGACAGCGCAGAAGAAGCCCATCTGTGCGGCCTGATTGACCTGACAGCGCCGGAAAAACCGGTAAAACCCTGAATATGACTCACGCAAGTTGGACTGACTGAACCGCAAGTTGCCCTCAAGTTGGGATCAAGTTGGGCCCAAGTTGG
The DNA here is from genome assembly GCF_025384845.1 of Photorhabdus temperata. NCBI lineage: Bacteria > Pseudomonadati > Pseudomonadota > Gammaproteobacteria > Enterobacterales > Morganellaceae > Photorhabdus > Photorhabdus temperata. The sequence continues at coordinate 1,659 of NZ_JAJAFX010000136.1, forward strand.
AGGGCGGGAAACCGGCGTCAGACCGCAGCAATACTGGGAGGAACGGCTCGCAAGTTGGGGACGGTTGAAAAACACTGTTCCGGCAATAATAAGAAAAAGCCGTCGTATCGTACTGCCAGTACATCATAGAACCCGAAAACCCGGAATACGACCGACGCAAGTTGGACTGACTGAACCGCAAGTTGCCCTCAAGTTGGGGTCAAGTTGGGCCCAAGTTGGAGGCCGGGAAATGGACGCCAGACCGCAGCAATACCGGGCTGAGCGGTCCGCAAGTTGGGGCAGACAGAAAAGGACTGTTCCGGCCACCTAAGAATCAAGCCATCGTACCGTCGTGATGTATCACACACCGATAACCATTAACCGCTGTTCCCTACAGGAAATCCCATCATGTCATCACCCGTTAAACATCAATCCAACCCCCGCTCGCTGACCCTGCGCCAGCATCTGGACGCGTATCTGGATAACCTGCTGTTGCAGGGGGCGAGTCAAAAGAGCCAGTCCGCCCGTCATGAACGGCTGTCACCGTTCGTCAACTGGTGTGAGGAACAGGGCGTAATATCCGCCGCTCAGGTCACCGAACCGTTACTGGAAAACTGGCAGCAGTATCTGGCCCGGTACCGCAAGGCCAACGGCCAGCTTTATACGCAGGACAGTCAGCGCCGACGCCTGCGGTCCTTACGCCTGTGGTTCGACTGGTTGCAGCAACAGCACGCTATCCCAACCAGCCCGGCAACAACCCTCGCCTCGCCAGACAGAAAAAAACGCCCCTCTGTCATGGAGACCCACGGTCAACCCGACGCCATCCCGGCCCGCTTCGCCACCTTACGCCAGCATCTGGCGGCCTGGCTGGAAGCCGTGCAGGGACAGGGCTTAAGCGAACGGACCCAAGAGTCCTATGAAGAACGGCTGTTGCCGTTCGTCAACTGGTGCGAAGCGCGTGGGGTGATGACCGCACCGCAGGTCAGCCTGCCGTTGCTGGAAAGTTACCAGCGCTGGCTGAGAAGCCACCGTAAAGCGGACGGCCAGCCCTACACGCCGGGCAGTCAGCGGGACCGCCTGAGTGTCTTACGTCAGTGGTTCCGCTGGCTGTTGCAACGTCACCATATCCTGTATAACCCGGTGGACAGTCTGGTGTTGCCGAAGGAAGAAAAACGGCTGCCGGCACAGGT
>NZ_JAJAFX010000137.1:0-2797 GCF_025384845.1 Photorhabdus temperata
CGCGAATGTTGCGCTCTTGATGCCAATCGTTGCTCAAGAGAAGCACGCCGACCATACAGAGCGGAGGGATTGTAATGAGCTGTCAAAACAAACCCCATACAGTCGGTGTAACTTCTGTTAGCCGGGAATCCAGGGTAACCCACAATCGCAGACAGGCACGCAAGTTAACACCGGAAGAGTTTTTATCACTGAATGCAGTGAAAGAGTATCTCGCGATTTATCCCGATAGCGTCAGACGTGATCCGGACACTGATGACATCTGGTTAAACAAAACGCTAATGATTATGTACCTGGACATATGCCAGGAAAAGAAATTCAAGAAAGCCTTACTTAAGGCAATGAAAGAGCAAGGGGTATGAAAATGACCAATATCATTACCACCAGCAATCAAACGGCCATGATGGGTAGCCGTGAAATTGCGGAACTGACAGATAAGCGCCACGATAACGTTATTCGTGATATCCGGGAAGTTCTGAAAGCCGTCTATAGCGTTGAATTCGATTCCTCATTTTTGAGGAATCATAGAAATCAACAAGTTATGTTTACTGCCGGGATTACTGTTGCTGTTGATGAGAGGGGTTTTATCAGTGAAATTCTCCTTGATCGCCGGAATACCGAAATCCTGATCACCGGATATGATGTCAGGCGTCGCGCCGCCATCATTGACCGTTGGTTTACTCTGGAGTCTGGTGCCGCAAAACCAAAATCTCAGGCTGAACTTAACCTTGCCTACGCCTTAACACAAGTAGAACAGGAGCGCCGCCTTAATCAGGTTGAAGAAAAAGTTGAAGAGGTTTCTGAAACCATTGAGCAAATCAAGCAGGGAGCTATTCCCGCGGGTTGGATCGGGTTCTCTCTGGCTGCGACTGAATCAGGATTAACCAATACCAAGTGCCGTACCTTGGCTGAACAGTACAACGTACCAACGGACAGCATCACCATAATGACACCAGACGGACAACCTCGCCCGATGAAAATCATATTTAAAGAGGACTTCATGAACGCATTCCGCCTGATGATGGGTGAAGCCGAGCAACGTAAATCCAAATGGTATCACCCAAAAATGGGACTGTTCCAAGTTATCGGGTGGGAGGGTAAGTAATGAGCAAACATCACACTAAGCCAGCATTTGATTACGGCAAGTATGGCGTCTTTGTCATTACTGAGGCAGCGAACAGCAAAATCATGAGTTATGCGGAGGCATTGGGATCGTTGGACGCGGGTCAATACGACAATGATTTATTACTGGGCTTTGAATTGATAGCGGCTATTCTTCATGGCTGGAAAGCGGGCTTCTATACGCAAACTAGTGAACAGCGGCTGATGTTGTGGCGGTGGGTTGTGTCAGCCTCGTTTGTGCAAGAGCAAATAGACAGAAACGGCACCCTTGAAGTCGATAACGACAAGGGAAGCACCGATACCGCAGCCCTCTACGATAATGGTACAACGGCAATCACGATATACCCATTAGCAGAGCGCATGATGTTAGCAACCCATATTGAGGGGATCGCCTTTGAGAAGTCCGGTAACGAAGACGGGGCGGATATGGCGGTCAGAATGTACATGACTTTTATCAATATGCAGCCAGAGATCGGCAATCGGCTATCTGAGAAAGGACGTGAAGGGCTTTCTATCTTGCACGATGAATTAATCAAAGCGGCAAAGGCTGGTGAGTTTAACACCATGCCGGTTATTCATTGACAGGAGGCTCAGATGATAACAAAAACTTTCACCTTAATGCGCTGGCAAACACCTACGCAGCCGCTATCTATCACGATGTAACAACCCGTAATGGTGGTGCCCACTTCACGATACAAGTCGGCAAAACAGAAATCAATATCGCTATTGTCGATGGGGTAAAAGGTGTTCGCCAATTGGTTGATAGCTACGCACTGGAAGCACTACAGCAGAACTATCCAGCATGGGAATTGATAGCCATTAACCTGATGAAAAAATGCATAGTCAATGACCGTCTGACAGGCTACGGACGTGAAATATGGCAAAGCATGGTCAAGGACATGGGCGACACGCTGGCAAGAAGGGGAATATTTCAATGAGAATCGAATACTTTGATCATACTGAGCAAATCGTCGTTACCAGTTTCATCACTGAACGCCGCAAACACAACCGTTGTATCGATGCTGCCCTGTTAATGGTACCTGTTCGTGCCTGGTCTACTGGCTTTCTATTAAGGAAAACCACTATCACCGGCAAAACGGCGCACGTATTGCGAGCCTACAGAATCATTTGCAGGGAGAAAGAATAATGACAAACAAAGAACAATTTGAAAAATGGCTCACAGAAACTTATCCATGGGGTGATGAAGAGTTAGAAAAAGCTTTCTTTCAGGAAGAATACCAATACTACATCAGTGACAGCAACGCATTGCATTTTGCGTGGGCTGGCTGGAAAGCTCGGGGTGAAGTTCGAGTGGAACTACCAAATTATGTTGATTGTGATGATGATGACGAACTGGGTATTGAATATAACAGAGGTATTGCTCACTGCGATACTCACCTGAAATCACAAGGAGTAAAGTCATGATCAATAACTCATTCCACTTAACACAGGTAATCGCCTCGGCTTGGGGCGATCCATCTAATATCACCGATGCAGTCTGGAACGCCGGTTACAGAAAAGCTGACAGGACATCAGAGGAGATGGTATTGGTGACACTCAAGGTCATCAAGGATTCTCATTACAGCGATATTCCGTATGAGTACTGGCCCAAAGATTTAGAAGCCGTACTTGCTGCTGAGCTGAACTTTCTGATTGATGATTTCGTCTGGAATGACAA
>NZ_JAJAFX010000138.1:0-2788 GCF_025384845.1 Photorhabdus temperata
GCCGATAAGCCTGTTTTACCACTCCCGGTAGGCGCATATACCATGAAGGTACTGTGTTGTTTCCAGTTCTGGCGCAACATGGACAAGGCACGGCTCTGAGTTGTGTTTGGGGTTATCGTCAGCATGCTTTATTTCCCCCATTCCCTTAAGGCGGATTCAGTGACATAATCGCCTGTGGGTACTGAATTCTGAGTGGTGCCTGCAAGAACCGGTGAATTCCTCGCAAAAGTGTCCACCGGTTTCTTGCTCCCTTCTGAATATTTTTTTATCAAGCTACGGGCCGTATTCTTTTGTCTACCTGTTAGATATTTTCCACCCCGAAAATAACGGCTAAGTCCGTTGATAAAGTCGTATTCCCATTTTGTCAGACCGGAACACCCTTTCACGGAAAGGAGCCGCTCTAAGTCGCCTATAAGTTTCTCGCTTATTTCCATTGTGCAATCCTCTGTTATTTCACTTTGCCAGGAACACAGCCCTGACCGAATATCAATTTAGCCGTTTAGACGTCTGGGCGTATTCCGGCTTTTATATCCCTATAGTGATCTTCTATAAGATCTGAGTTGTTTTTCCTTGGCTGTGCCTTCCCTAACACCCCTTTCAAAGATCACCCCCCTTACCCCCCTAGAAAGTTTTCCCCTCTTCCCCAAACCATCCAAACATCTAGACGTCCAAACATCCAAGTAACCTTTCAAGTTCTTTTCTCCTTCGCTAACTGCGGCTCCTCGGTATAACCCTGACTCGCTCTTGCATACTTCCTGACAAATTCCCTGAGCCGGATATTTGCCGCTCGTCTTGCCGTGTTATCTTTCCGGTATGAAACGGGCTCTTCATCCCAAGTCGCTTCATACACCTCGGCATACTTCACCGTGATTTTTGCCCGTGTAGCCGGATCAAGACTCAGTAACATCTCCTGTATCCATTTGCTGTCATCCGGGTAAAAATGCGATGGCATTGATACCTGAGCGTAGGAATTAGGGAACATGGTTAATAATTTCCGGGTGGTGGGAACACCTTTGGAAGATCTGGGCGTAATTCGTGAGGCTGAACTTCGCCTTTTGTAAGGTCCACAATGTCAGGAACAGATGAGACAGAAACGCGCTTCTTCCCATGCAACCAAGCGCTAACTAATGACTGTCTACACCCTAATGCATTGGCAAGTATTGTTTGATTACCCACAATTTTTATAGCCTTTTCTACCGCAAGATTTTTCATACTCCATCCTCTTATTAACTCCATGGTGATATTAATATCACCAAAAAGATAAATCAATCACTATAGTGTTTTTGCAAAGATATCACTTTAGAGATAGAATTAACAAAACTTATTGAAGAGGTGGGTATGACATTCGCGAAAAGACTAAAAGAGGCAATGAGAAAGAAAGACTTCACACAGTCTTCTCTTGCCAAGGAAGTAGACATGGCTCAGTCCATGATATGGAAGTTAACCACAGGAAAAGCGCAAAGCACTACTAAAGTTGTTGAGTTGGCTAGAGTTCTCGGTGTGCGCCCAGAATGGCTTAGTGATGGCAGTGGTCCCATGCACCCAGATAACTCACCCACCTCAGTTGTGGTAAAGTGCACTAAATCGTTTCCTGTAAAAATCTATGATGCCGATAGTGATACAGGGGATACAATTATGATTCCGGGATTCTTTGAATCATCTGACGCGTACAGAGCGTATAGAATCACCCAAAATACTGGCTGCGCAGAAGCTCCAGAAGGTTCTTTAGTTGTAATCGATAGATCAGAAAAAGCAGCTAACAATGATTTGGTATATGCGCGCATAGGAGAAAACTACTCTGTATATCGTTTTGTACAAGGTGGTGCTTTCGGCTTTCTATCGGTTGATGATGCTAGGGTACCATTAACTCCTATCAGTCCTGACGTTGAATTAGTGGGTGTTATTGTATACCTGTTCCGCGATATGAAACGAAGACGATAATAACCCCGTTCAATTTCGATTGTTGTAGCATAAATCCCTGGGTGCGTTCGCAATAGGTCTGGCATTCCTTCCCCTTAAGATACTGTTTAGACGTACAGTATCTTAATTTTTAACTAAATCATTACAATTATCAAGATAAAAAAACATTTTTTGTTTTTTAACAAAAATTTCTTTTATTTCAATATCATAAAATAAAAAACAACTTTTTATCACTATAGGTCTAGAATAGTTAGAACTATAGTGATAGATTAAATACCACCAAGGTGATAGTTTTAATCACCAGAAGAAACAGAAGTAGTTGAATGAGCAGGAACAACAATAAACACACCGAGGTATGATTATTATGTTCAAGAAGACTTTTATTTTTTCAGCAATAAAACGCCACAACATGGAGGCAGATCATGCGTAAACCAATTACTTTAGACGATGCAAAATACCGCTCAGGTTTGGCTTGTTCACTTTATGAAGTCATCACGAGTATGGCTGACAAAGAAAAATGTTCAGGCGAGTTGTGCGAACTAATTGCTCTTGTGTGTGATATTAACTATGAAGTCAATTGCTCCCTTGAATCCGCATTGGGAACAGACAAGCTTAATTTGGACTGAACTGGCTCTGGTACCGACGACAATCAAACACCAGAGCCTGAACACTAATAAACGCTGAGGGACGATTATCATGTTCAACACGAATGATACCACAAAGACTTTTATTTTTGCAGTCAAAAAATACACAGATACTGAACAGCTCATTGTCAAAGTTAAATATGCGGCTGAAAGTTATCGGCAAGCCAAAGATGCGTTATCCGAAATGTTTTCGGGGTACTTCATTGTATGGATGGGGCAAATAA
>NZ_JAJAFX010000139.1:0-2617 GCF_025384845.1 Photorhabdus temperata
GTCTCTCCCGGCCAGCGAAAACGCTGCCAGCTTTCCATTTGGTTGAAGTAACGTAATTTCTGCCCGTCTATCGTCAGGTCGGTTTCCACCACATCCCGCGCCGCTCGCGCACGCAGTTCAAACCGCAGCCCCTGACTGCCGTCCGCAAACAGCACATCCGATAACTGACTGAGCTGATTCACCGCTTTCAGGAAACGCGGATTAAAACGCAATCCCTGATCGTTCACTTTATCCGGCACCCAGCGGTTACCCTCTTTATGCAGCACGCCACCTAACTGACGCGTCAAAAACTGCTCAATGCGCCCGGTGTCCGGGCGGATAAACTGCCCCAACATCGGTAACGAGATGTCACTCTCCCCACCGGCAAACGGGTAACGACCGGCAAAGGCGGTGTTCCAGTTGGCGACAATTGCCGTCTGCCACTGGGCATTCAGGCTGGCCGCAGACGGTTTCAGTATCTCCTGCCACGCCTGGTTTAACGGCTGCACGAACATCGTCTGACCAAAACCGCGCCATTGGTCACCCAAATTGGCCGCCATCAGATTGCCGTAGCCTTGCGTCTCCGTCAGGTCGGTGCTTTTGCCCTGAAACACCGTCTGGGCCAGCCTTCCCGCCATCTCCAACGGGTCGTCACTGGTGTTCATCTGTTGCAGTTTCAGCCGCACCTGCGTGACTCGGGTCAGGAAGGTTTGCAGATTAAGGGTGTTGTCCGCCGTCATCACACTTTGTGGATTATTTTTCCCCATCAGCGCCAGTAACGGACCGAAGGTGCGGTCCATCGGCCCGCTCAGTTCGGGGGCTTGCGGGTTAATCACCGGCACCGCCGTTTTATTCAGCAACGTCTTAGCGGATTTCACCAGTGACGCCGATAACGTCGGGCCTTGCTGGCCGGTCTGTCCCTGATACGCCACGGTGTTCATCAACGCTATCAGTGGGGATTGGCGACCATCCGCCATCAGGGTTAACTGGTCTGTCACCTCGGACAGGTTACGCGCTTTGTTCCAGCGCAGGCTGTTAAGAAAATCCTGCCAGGCCCCGGCGAAATCAGTAAAGTAACGCGCGGTCAGACGGGCTTTCAGCTCTGCCGGTGAGACGGCTGTCGGGACGGCCTGACGGTTATCACTCAGCACCCAGTCAATCGCTTCCTTACGAGAGGCCACCGCGTTATCAATCGCTTTCTGTATCTGCCCTTCCCACGCCTGACGGGTAAACATTCCCGGTACCACCCGCGTGGTGGTAAACAGCTGCTCCGCCTCGGTGTCGCCGGTCATCTGCCTTAAGGTCAGATCGGCATAATCCTTCGCCACCGATTGCAGCATCTGCTGGTAGAGCGTGGCTTCCGCATTGTGCCGACCCATCTGCGCCAGCAATATCCGGCGCACCTGACTGACCAACGCCGTGTCCGGCGTAATCCGCCATTCAGGATGGGCGGGCAGATTTTCTGCATAAAAATCCCACAAATCCGACGCGGCACTCAGCCAGACGCCGGGGGCAATACCGGCCCGATCCGGTTCGTTTTCACTGAGGACGCGGGTTAAAAACGCGGCATCCGCTTTTTGTGGGTACGCCATCATCAGATAGGCTTTGAGTTGGTTGTGCGCGGCTTTCGCCCGGAAGGCTCGTTGCGGGCTGCCCGGCGGCAAATTCACCAGGGCGCTCAATTTTTGGTGCAGTATCGCCGCGGCTTTATCCCGTATCAGGCGGTTATTTATCTGGGTGTAGTACGGCAGCACCGCCGTCAATAACGGCTGATTTTGATTCAAACCGAAACGCTGATACCAGGGCGCACCGTGTTCGGCCCGATATTGTAACCGGCCCATTTCATCGCGCAGAGCCTTAAACGCCATCAACTGGGCGTCGGACGCCTCAGGACGGGCTTGCAAATCAGTCACCGCCGCGTTGACTGCCATTATCTGGTCGCGGTTGGTGAAAAAGGAGAGCACACTGCCTGCTCCCCATAATAAGGCCAGGGCCATCAGGCCGTTATAAACGTTGCGCCGCTGGATCCATCCGACCCGTCTGCCATGCCAGTGCAGACTGTCATCTAATACCCCCTGCCAGGCAGCATCGGGCAACCAGCTTTGCGGTCCTGCATCCGGGGTCGCTTCCAACGGCAGACTGAACATCAGGCCACGCAGCGACACGACCTGAGCGTACTCCGCCAGCCACGGCGTCAATACCTTGCGCCAGTGGTCAATGCCTTTTTTCTCCAGCGTGGAGGCCAGCCGATACAAAAAATCATGGGCATTCTTGGGCAATAGCTGCTGCATCCCCCGCTTGCGTATCGGGTCAATCAACTGTTGCAGCTGGGTCTCCACAATCTCGGGGGTACAGCGTTCAGGAAAAAAGCCCCCCACTGCCTGAGTCACCCGTCCTTCTTGTGACCAGATACTGTGGCACACCTGCCACAAATAGACAGGTGCCTGCCAGCGTAACTGTTGGGCCTGTTTCTGCAACATCCGCAGGGCTTTATCCATCCAGGCCGGTTGGGCGCTTTGTTGTTCGGTCAGCGCCCAGACGATACCGTTGAGCGGACGGAAACGGCGCAAGCGACGCAGGGCCGCCAGTTGCGCGGCATCGGGTTCAGTTTGCAAACTGCCCCCCCACAACAGGAGTG
>NZ_JAJAFX010000014.1:0-97192 GCF_025384845.1 Photorhabdus temperata
TTATCAGGCCCTGAAAGCCACGCTTTCAGGGCCTTTTATCTATGCATCGAAACAACCACTGTTTTGTATAAAAAACAAACTCTTATCCCTGCTAATTCTTCTTCAATGGTTTCACCAATGAATCCAATCCTTCTATTTTTATTGCTAAAGTCATCTCCATCAACATGCCCAATTTACCTTGTGGAAATTCGCCTTTACGAGCGAACCACAATAAATACTCTTCTGGTAAGTCAATCAGCATACGCCCCTTGTATTTACCGAATGGCATAACAGTATTCGCAATTTCTATCAGGTTTTCTTTTTCCATAATTTGCATTTATATCGATTAAAAAAGATAACTCCAGTTTACGGGGTACAGGAAAGATATGCGAAAGGAAAGAAGAAAGCTGCATCATCCATGATGCAATATTCCACTACAACACTTTATCTTTCTACAGCACTAAACCTGCAATAGCCGCAGACAAGAAGCTGACAAGGGTTGAACCAAACAGTAGTTTCAAACCAAAACGGGAAACGACGTTACCCTGGTTTTCATTCAAACCCTTAATCGCTCCGGCAACAATCCCAATTGAAGAGAAATTAGCAAAAGAAACCAAGAATACCGACAAAATACCCTGTGAACGCGGAGTAAGTTCTGTCGCAATTGATTGCAAACTATGCATCGCAACAAATTCGTTAGAAACCAATTTGGTTGCCATGATACTACCAACCCGCAACGCTTCATCAGCAGGAATTCCAATTATCCAAGCAAATGGATAGAACACATAGCCCAGCATTTCCTGGAAGCTCATATCAAAAATCATGCTAAACAGCGCGTTAATAGCCGCAATCAGGGCAATGAAACCAATCAACATGGCAGCAACAATCAGTGCGACTTTAAAACCAGCCAGAATATATTCACCCAACATTTCGAAGAAACTTTGGCCTTCGTGAAGATTGCTCATCTGAATATCTTCTTCGCTGTCAACAGAATACGGATTAATCAGTGACAGGATGATAAAAGTACTGAACATATTGAGCACTAATGCCGCCACAACATATTTAGGCGCCAAAATGGTCATGTAAGCACCGACGATTGACATGGAAACTGTTGACATTGCAGTTGCGGCCATCGTGTACATTCGGCGCTCAGACATTTTTCCCAGCACATCTTTATAAGCGATAAAGTTTTCAGACTGACCCAGTATCAGAGAACTTACTGCATTGAATGATTCCAGTTTCCCCATGCCGTTGACCTTAGACAACAGAGTACCAATAACCCGGATGACGATTGGCAATACTTTGATATGCTGCAAAATACCAATCAGTGCGGAAATAAAGATAATCGGACACAATACATTCAGAAAAAAGAATGCCAATTTTGCTCCCATCATGCCGCCAAAAATGAATTCCGTCCCTTCACCCGCAAATTTCAGTAAATGCCCAAACAAGCCAGCAAATCCCATGACAAATTCCTGACCAACACCTGAATTCAGGAAGAACCACGCCAGGACAAGTTCAATAACAAGCAACTGAATAATATAACGAGGACGAATACCTTTACGGTTACTGCTCGCCAGAATAGCAAGGCCGCCAATGACAATCAGAGCCAAAAGGAAATGCAGGATTTGAGACATATCACACTCCAAACACAACAGAAAGCTAGTTTATAAAATGCATTCTATGTAATAAAAGGCGATTAAATGGGATATACATCACATTAGATTGAAATAATTCTTACTCTAAATTTTTATTTAGTGAGATTAATCACATTTTCAGCTAAATTGCATAAGGTCAGATTCGAAAACACATTATCAAATATCACTGATTATTGAGAATAACCTCTCAATAATCAGTAAACAGAATACAAACAAAAAGTTATTCACCCAATAAACGGATCATTTCTTCTTCATCAATAACTGGAATATTTAACTCATTAGCTTTAGCCAATTTCGAACCAGCTGCTTCACCAGCAATCACCAAATCTGTTTTCTTAGAAACGCTGCCAGTCACTTTTGCCCCAAGCGCAACAAGTTTATCTTTGGCTTCATCTCTGGATAACTGATGCAATGAGCCAGTAAGCACAATTGTTTTACCTGCGAATGGGCTGTCAATCTTCTCAGCCTTTGTGACGACAACTTGTTCCCAGTTGATACCGGTATTATCAATCAGGTCATCGATAACTTTTTGATTATGAGGTTCATTGAAGAAGTTAACCAAGTGTTTTGCCACTACTTCACCAACATCCTGGACCTCTTTCAGAGCTTCTTCATCAGCGGCACGTAATTTATCCAAGCAGCCAAAGTGAGCGGCCAGATTAGCAGCGGTCGTTTCCCCAACTTCACGGATCCCCAACGCATAAAGGAAACGAGCAAACGTAGTTTTTTTCGCTTTTTCCAACGCATCTACCACATTTTGTGCGGATTTCGGCCCCATACGATCAAGCCCGGTCAATTTACCCGCAGTAAGCCTGAAAAGATCCGCCGGGGTTTCGACATATTCTTTATCCACCAGTTGATCGATAATCTTTTCTCCCATACCGTCAACATCCATCGCTCGCCGGGAAACAAAGTGTCTCAGTGCTTCTTTACGCTGAGCTCCACAGACTAAACCACCAGTACAGCGCGCAACAGCCTCCCCTTCAATCCGCTCAACATCCGCCCCACATACCGGACAATATTCAGGAAAAACAACTTCATCACTGTCCTGTGGCCTTCTGTCCTCCACAACACCCACGACCTTTGGGATAACATCACCAGCACGACGGATAACAACAGTATCGCCAATACGCAAACCCAAACGTTCAATCTCATCCGCATTGTGCAATGTCGCATTACTAACAGTTACACCAGAGACCTGCACCGGCTCCAGACGCGCTACCGGTGTGATAGCACCAGTACGACCGACCTGAAATTCAACATCGCGGACAATCGTCATCTGCTCCTGAGCAGGAAATTTGAATGCTGTTGCCCAGCGTGGCGCACGGGCGACAAAGCCTAACGTTCTCTGTAGTTCCAGCGAATTTACTTTGATAACAACACCATCAATATCAAACCCCAATGTTGAACGCTGGTTTTCAATATCGTGGTAAAAATCAATAACCTGTTGACTATCAGTACAAACCTTAATTTTATCGCTGACCGGCAATCCCCATTTCTTAAACTGTATCAATCGCTCGTAGTGACTGGCCGGCAATTCCCCTCCTTCCAATACACCAACACCATAACAGAAGAAAGCCAATGGCCGCTTAGCGGTAATACGGGGATCGAGCTGACGCAGAGAGCCAGCCGCTGCATTACGTGGATTAGCAAATACTTTTGCGCCGGTGCGGCGCGCTTCCTCATTCAGCTTCTCAAACCCTTTTTGGGGTATAAAAACTTCACCACGAATTTCAACACGAGTTGGAATATTCTCTCCGGTCAGGCGCAGTGGAATTGCGTAGATAGTCCGTACATTTGATGTAATGTTTTCCCCTGTTGTACCATCACCACGGGTCGCCGCCTGTACCAGTTCACCATTTTCATACAACAGACTAACAGCCAGACCATCCAGTTTCAGCTCACAGCACACCACTAAATCCTGATCATCTTTCAGGCGGTCACGCACTCGCTTATCAAACGCCAAATAACTCTCTTCATCGAATACGTTATCCAGTGATAGCATGGGAATTTTATGGCGGACTTGTTCAAAAGCAGCCAGAGGGGCAGCACCAACCCGCTGTGTCGGTGAATCAGAGGTAATCAGCTCCGGGTTCTGTTCCTCAAGAGCCTTTAATTCCTGCATTAACCGATCATATTCTGCATCAGGGATCTCTGGTGCATTCATGACGTGATACAGATATTCATGATGACGCAGTGTTATTCTGAGATTTTCTATTTGTTGAGCAGTTGATTTCATGACTTATAACCAGCGATAAAAAGCCCCCGACTGGCGGAGGCTTGAACATTCGATAAATTGATTATACCTGAACATCAAGTGTGCTGCGAATGCGTGCTTTATACAATTCGATTTTTTGTGGCGTCAGCATTTTACGCTCATCATCAAGCACCACTCCCCCAACATCAGAAGCAATGCGTTGAGCTGCTTGCAACATCAGCTTAAAATTCTGATTAGCTTCTCCGTAAGAAGGTACCATCATAAACATGGAAACCCCTGGAGTGGTAAAATCAGCCATTGTTTCAGGATTAAATGAACCCGGCTTCACCATATTAGCAAGGCTGAATAACACCGGGCCGCTACCCGATGGATTCAGATGGCGGTGGAAAATGTGCATTTCTCCAAATTGGAAGCCAGATTGCAGGATACTTTGCAGCAAGAGCTCACCATTCAGTGCCTGACCGAGGTGTGCTGCCACATGAAGAACCAAAACGATTTCTTTTGCTGCTTTAGCCTGCACTTCCTTTTCACCATCCCCCTCTTTTGCCATATTCTGAGACTTTTCTTCCGTCTGAGGCCTATTTTTCTCCGGCTCATCCTGTCCTTCGGATTCAAACAGGCCAAGCTGGGGTTCCTGCTCTTCTATTTCTGTTACTGCTTTTCTGGTTGTAGTCTCAGACTGATGACTAGCCAGCAACGGATCATTGCTTTCTTCAGACGTAGCAACATCCATTTCAGTTAACTTTGGCTGACGGCGCTCAATAACCGGTTCAGCTTTATATTCCTGATGAGGTTTTACCTGCTTATGGGCGTAAGGCTTTTGTTGATTGTCAAACACTTCATCATCACTGTCATCGACGGAACTTTCCTGACGATCATGTTTATGACGTTTAACTGGGCGATCACGAAAAAGCGAAGAACGCTCTTTACGGCTGGTCCACAACCCATGTAACAGCAAAGCTATTATTGCTATCGCACCAACAATGATTAATATCAGACGCAAATCCTGCATCATTGCTATCTCTGTTGTTTAATTAATATGCCACCACGGCGGAACATTTTCTGTATTAACTGTATTTGTCAAATAACACAAGTGCAAGCTTATACACACTTTTCTTATCATAAATATGCCTGATAAGCATTTTTTGCTTTTTTTTTATACAGAACAATACTAGTCAGTCGAGAATCCTGCCTATATGATAGCGTCTCAATCATACAGGAGAGAATAGGAAGTATGCTTAATTTGACAAAATCACCAAAAAATTTGAGCGGCTTTCAGTATTTGGTGCAAGGTTGCAGATTAATTACTCGCCCAGGTATTAAAAGATTTGTTCTATTGCCTTTATTGGCAAATATTTTGTTACTTGGTGGTTCATTTTGGTGGCTCTACCAGCAACTGGAAAACTGGATCCCCTCGATACTGAACAAAGTACCGGATTGGATGCAATGGCTTAGTTACATTCTATGGCCACTCGCGGTGATTTCTGTTTTGCTGATTTTTACTTATTTATTCAGCACGATAGCGAACTTTATAGCAGCTCCGTTTAATGGATTACTGGCGGAAAAATTGGAAGCTGATTTAACAGGCACTTCTGCGCCGGATACCGGCGTTATGGAACTGGTAAAAGATATTCCACGCATCCTGAAACGAGAATTGGTAAAACTGCTCTACTATATTCCACGCGCCTTGGTTTTGCTGCTTCTCTATTTTATTCCTGTTATCGGGCAAACTGTCGCACCTGTGCTCTGGTTTATTTTCAGTGCCTGGATGTTGTCGATTCAATATTGTGATTATCCATTTGATAACCACAAAGTCAGTTTTCCAACAATGCGTAGCGCCCTTCGTCAAAACAAAATGAATAACCTGCAATTTGGTGCGCTGGTGAGCATTTTGACAATGATACCTATTGTCAATTTGGTGATTATGCCTATCGCAGTATGCGCTGCTACTGCAATGTGGGTAGATCGCTATCGGGATCAACACGGCCTCCATATTATGAAATAAATTTATTGAAATGTTATTCTTTAAGACGATAAGAATATATTCAAACTATATTTCCATAACCTGATTGTTGGCGTATCGTTTATCGGATATCACTAAAGGGAGTTGAAAGACGAGTATGAGTAAAATTTACGAAGACAATTCTTTAACAATTGGTCGTACCCCGTTAATTCGCTTAAAACACTTTGGCAATGGACGTATTCTAGCAAAAGTAGAGTCTCGTAACCCAAGCTTTAGTGTAAAATGCCGCATTGGCTCTAACATGATTTGGGATGCTGAAAAACGCGGTATCCTACAGCCAGGAAAAGAGTTGGTAGAGCCAACCAGTGGTAATACCGGGATTGCGCTTGCTTACGTTGCAGCATCCCGTGGCTATAAATTAACGCTGACTATGCCAGAAACGATGAGTATTGAGCGTCGCAAGCTACTGAAAGCACTGGGGGCAAACCTCGTGCTAACTGAAGGCGCTAAAGGTATGAAAGGAGCCATTGAGAAAGCCAATGAAATTCAGGCCAGTGACCCCGATCGTTATATTATCTTGCAACAGTTCAGCAATCCAGCAAACCCGGAAATCCACGAAAAAACCACTGGTCCGGAAATCTGGGAAGATACCGATGGTGAAGTAGACGCATTTGTTACCGGCGTAGGTACTGGCGGCACACTGACAGGCGTTGCCCGTTACCTGAAAAATACCAAAGGTAAAAACATCACTGTGGTTGCAGTAGAACCCGAAGACTCACCGGTAATCAGCCAAACTCTGGCCGGTGAAGAAGTGAAACCCGGCCCACATAAGATTCAAGGCATTGGTGCTGGTTTTATTCCAGATAACCTTGATCTGAAACTGGTTGACCGCGTATTCAAAATCAGTAATGACGAGGCAATTAAAACCGCTCGTGAAATCATGATGAAAGAAGGCATTTTAGCGGGTATCTCCTCCGGTGCTACCGTTGCAGCCGCAGTGAAACTTTCTCAGGAACCGGAGTATAAAGATAAAAATATCGTTGTCATTCTGGCTTCATCAGGTGAACGCTATCTGAGCAGTGTATTGTTTACTGACTTATCTGATGAATAAAAGTATTTAAGTAACTTACTTAGTTTTATTGATAAAAAAGCACCTAAATGGTGCTTTTTCTGTGTAGTAGATCAAACTTTTACACTTTACCAGATGATTTCTTACAATGGGTTTAGTATTTAACCAATAATAATTATTTCGATGCTCGAAATTAATTAACAGAAGTAGTAGTTTCAGTTAAGTAGTCCTGTAATCTACCTTTACTTCAAACTATCAATCAGAAGCATTGGAAAGAATAATTTTTTTGATAATCGATAAAATATTTTATTACATTATCAATCTCATAGCCTATCCTAGTAGGCGCAATTGATACGGGCCGTTCTTGTGAATGACGTTCTTGTGAAAGAATAGTGAACACGGACAGCACGTATAGCCCGGAGCGTACGCATAGTAACGTATAGTACGTAAGGAGTGATTCGTTTCTCTCCCCCTTCGGGCAAAACTAAAGGGCGCTCAAAAGCCATTTATCGCTTTTGTCGAAATATTGCCGGGCTCGCACTTTAGGCATAAAATCGCCCTACTGGGATAGGCAGTTAATGAATACTCAAGTTAAGATTTGTTTATTACAATTTTTTAACTTACATAGCAAAAATCTAAGTTATTGAGGAAACGTCATGTTCCAGCAAGAAGTCACTATTACTGCGCCAAATGGCCTACACACCCGTCCCGCTGCACAGTTTGTTAAAGAAGCAAAAAGTTTCTCTTCCGACATTACACTGACTTCCGGTGGCAAAACGGCCAGTGCGAAAAGCTTGTTTAAGCTACAAACTTTAGGACTAACTCAAGGCACTGTTGTGACCATCTCCGCTGAAGGCGAAGATGAGCAAAAAGCGATTGAGCATCTGGTTAAATTGATGGCAGAACTGGAATAACCTTCCGTTGACCACAACGCCAGTCAAGATTCAGAGATTGTGAATAATAAACTGATATTCACTTAGCCGTTCCTCATCCCTGGATAAAGTCTTATCCGGGGATGTCAGTTTAAATGCATTTCCTAAAACAGCAAACCATCTGTAGGCTGGCTCTTTAAAAAATACTTATTAGTAGTTAGGTAACATCATGATTTCAGGCATATTAGTATCACCAGGCATCGCTTTCGGTAAGGCATTATTACTGAAAGAAGACCCAATTATTATCAATCAAAAAAAAATCAGTCAAGAACAAGTCGAACAGGAAATTTCCCATTTCAAGCAAGGTCGTGAAAAAGCCTCATCTCAGTTAGAAATAATCAAAAATATAGCGGCAAAAAACCTCGGAGAAGAAAAAGCTGAAATCTTCGAAGGGCATATCATGCTGTTGGAAGATGAAGAACTTGAGCAAGAAATTATTTCGTTAATTAAAAACGATTTCAAAGCTGCGGATGCCGCAGTTTATTCCGTGATTGAGACTCAGGCCCAAGCCCTCGAAGAATTGGATGATGAATACCTGAAAGAGCGTGCCACAGACGTGCGTGATATTGGTAAACGCTTGCTGAAAAACATTCTGGGTATATCCATTGTCGATCTGGGCTCAATTTCAGAAGAAGTTATTCTGATCGCCAACGATTTGACCCCATCTGAAACTGCGCAACTCAATCTGGAAAAAGTTCTTGGTTTCATTACTGATTTAGGTGGCCGTACTTCCCATACCTCAATCATGGCCCGTTCTCTTGAACTTCCAGCGATCGTCGGTACCACCAATTCGACAGCAGCAATCCAAAACGGTGATTACCTGATCCTGGACGCGGTAAATAACCATATTTATATCAATCCATCTGATACAAAAATTGAACAACTAAAAAAAACCAAAAACGAATATCTGGCAGAAAAAGCTGAACTTGCGAAACTAAAAGATCTGCCTGCAATGACTCTTGATGGTCACCAGGTTGAAGTCTGTGCCAACATCGGTACCGTCCGTGATGTT
The DNA here is from genome assembly GCF_025384845.1 of Photorhabdus temperata. Taxonomy (NCBI): domain Bacteria; kingdom Pseudomonadati; phylum Pseudomonadota; class Gammaproteobacteria; order Enterobacterales; family Morganellaceae; genus Photorhabdus; species Photorhabdus temperata. The sequence goes on from NZ_JAJAFX010000014.1 coordinate 8,832, forward strand.
ACTGGTGCTGAACGCAATGGTGCCGAGGGTGTCGGTTTATACCGTACAGAATTTCTATTTATGGATCGTGATACACTGCCAACAGAGGAAGAGCAATTCCAGGCTTATAAAGCCGTTGCCGAAGCAATTGGTAGCCAAGCGGTTATTATACGTACGATGGATATCGGCGGTGATAAAAATCTGCCTTATATGAATCTACCGAAAGAAGAGAATCCATTCCTTGGTTGGCGTGCAATTCGTATTTGCCTTGATCGAAAAGAGATCTTACATTCTCAGTTACGTGCTATTTTACGTGCATCTGCTTTCGGTAAATTACGTATTATGTTTCCAATGATTATTTCTGTAGAGGAAGTACTACAACTGAAAGCAGAACTTGAATTGCTGAAAGGCCAACTTCGTGAAGAAAGTAAAAAATTCGATGAAGCAATTGAAGTAGGTGTGATGGTAGAAACACCAGCTTCAGCAGTCATTGCTCGTCACCTGGCAAAAGAAGTTGATTTTTTCAGTATTGGGACAAACGATCTAACTCAGTATACTCTTGCTGTAGACCGTGGTAACGAATTGATTTCTCATCTTTATAACCCGATGCTACCAGCAGTGTTGAACCTGATTAAGCAAACCATTGACGCTTCACACGCTGAAGGTAAATGGACGGGGATGTGTGGCGAGCTTGCAGGTGATGAACGTGCTACACTGTTGCTATTAGGTATGGGGCTGGATGAGTTTAGTATGAGTGCGATTTCTATTCCCCGCATCAAGAAAATCATTCGTAATACGCGTTACGAAGATGCAAAAGCGCTGGCTGAGCAAGCCCTTTCTCAGTCTACCGCTCAGGGAGTGATGGAGTTGGTTGATACATTTATCAAAGAAAAAACACTTTGCTAACAATATCGGTTAAAACGCGGTCCAGTATAAACAATTAGGAGAAGATTCATGGGTCTGTTTGATAAACTGAAATCCCTGGTTTCAGATGATAAAAAAAACAGCGGCACTATTGAAATTATCGCACCCTTATCTGGTGAGATTGTCAATATTGAAGATGTTCCAGATGTTGTTTTCGCTGAAAAAATTGTTGGCGATGGTATCGCTATAAAACCTACCGGCAGTAAGATAGTTGCGCCAGTTGATGGGACGATCGGTAAAATATTTGAAACCAACCATGCGTTTTCTATCGAATCGGACAGCGGTATTGAACTATTTGTCCACTTTGGTATTGATACGGTTGAGCTTAAAGGAGAAGGCTTTAAGCGCATTGCTGAAGAAGGTCAGCGTGTACAGAAAGGTGATTTAGTTTTGGAGTTTGATCTTCAATTCCTTGAAGAAAGAGCGAAATCAATACTGACACCTGTTGTTATTTCCAACATGGATGAAATTAAAGAATTGTCCAAACTGAATGGCTCTGTCACTGTTGGTGAAACGCCCATTATGCGTATTAAAAAGTAGCAATATTTTAACTACCACAATACCCTTTTTGTATTAAAAAAACAGCCGACAACAACGGCTGTTTTTTTATTTTATTCCGGTATTCGATTTACATCACCTTTACATTCAGAAACCGGATAGTGTGAGCAGAACTTACCGCTACTTTGCTCTACCCACTCTAAATGACTGCTTTTGATATCTGCCAACACGACAGAGCCTAGGCTCTCTTAACCCCTTTTTTTTCAACCATTATTTTATAACTTCATTATGATACTGGCTGGCATTTGATAATCAGATTAATTAAATACTCCAGTAGAAAGATATCTGTCACCCCGATCACAGATAATTGCAACAATGACAGAACCCGGATTCTGTGCCGCAACTCTTAATGCACCGGCAACAGCGCCACCAGAACTAACTCCACAAAAAATTCCCTCTTTGTGAGCTAACAAACGCATAGTCTCTTCAGCTTCTTCCTGCTTGATATCCAACACTTGATCCACCAGCTCCTTGCGAAAAATGCCGGGCAGATAAGCCGGCGACCAACGGCGAATACCTGGAATATGGCTGTTCTCAGCTGGCTGTAAACCAATAACCTGAACACCGTTATCCTGGCTTTTTAAATAGCGGCTAACACCAGTAATTGTCCCCGTGGTTCCCATACTGGAAACAAAATGCGTAATGCGTCCTTGTGTTTGCTGCCAAATTTCCGGCCCGGTAGTAGTAAAGTGAGCTAAGGGGTTATCTGGGTTATTGAATTGATCAAGAACTTTACCTTCACCATTACGCTCCATTTGCAGAGCTAAATCACGTGCGCCTTCCATGCCCACATTTCTACTCACCAAAATAAGCTCCGCACCATAAGCACGCATAGAAGCCTGACGTTCAAGGCTCATATTATCAGGCATTAGTAATTTAAGGTGATAACCTTTTACTGCGGCAATCATTGCCAACGCAATACCTGTATTTCCGCTGGTGGCTTCAATCAATACGTCACCCGGAAAAATTTCACCCCGCAATTCAGCCTGCTGAATCATTGACAGCGCTGTCCTGTCTTTTATTGAACCTGCCGGATTATTACCTTCAAGTTTTACCCATATTTCCACACCCAGCTTATCGGTCATTCGTTGTAGTTTTACCAGCGGAGTGTTGCCTATAAAATGTTCCAAGCTTGCCACAGCTATTACCTATTTTTATTTAATAGAACAGCGAAATAACCATATTCAGAAACATATCGCAAGACTTTCAAATAAAAAATGCCCATCTCCAGACGGTAAGAAGATGAGCAAATGGTACCAACCAAAATTTTAAATCATTGTCAGGCGGTCTGAGCTAAACTAAAGGTTTGCAGTTGTTTATCACCCGCATATAAACGGGCTTCAGTACCACCAATAAAATAACGGCTGCCTCTTGTCGGTACTGACGTTTCATCAAACCAAACAATAGCAACCGGCTCCTGATGCCAGCCCAGAGGCTGGACGGAAAGCTGCCAGAAATGCCCACGAGGACTAACCTCAGTCACCTGTACAGGCAGTGGACTGGATGGTGTAGGTTGTGAATTAATCATGACTTCCCATGGTCGCAGGAATACATCAACATTCCCCTGATGGATTGGTGTCACCTTAAGAGGCAAATGTTGCCCGCCAATCAAAAGCTGAGATCCTTTAATCTCACCACGAAGATGGTTAACCTCACCAAGGAATTCCATCACAAAACGGCTGGCCGGATAACGCCATACCTCTTGTGGCGTGCCTACCTGTTCAATATTCCCCTGGCTCATAACAACAACCCGATCAGCCACTTCCATCGCTTCTTCCTGATCATGAGTCACAAAGACACTGGTAAATTTCAGTTCTTCATGAAGTCTGCGTAACCAGCGGCGTAGTTCCATCCTTACCTGAGCATCCAGTGCACCAAATGGCTCATCCAGTAACAGAATTTGTGGTTCAACAGCCAATGCCCTCGCCAGCGCTACCCGCTGTTTTTGTCCACCCGAAAGCTGTGACGGATAGCGTTCAGCAAGATGAGTCAATTGCACCATTTCCAGCAATTCCATAACCTTACGACGGATAGCCGCCGTATCAGGACGCTTACGTCGTGGCAACACGGTCAATCCGAAAGCAACGTTATCGAATACAGTCATATGCCGGAATAACGCATAATGCTGAAAGACAAATCCAACCTGACGATCTTTGGCATGCATACGACTCACATCCTGACCGTGGAAGCTCAGCTTCCCCGCAGTCTGTTGTTCCAGACCAGCAATAATCCTTAACAAGGTTGTTTTACCGGAGCCTGACGGGCCAAGCAGAGCGACCATTTCTCCAGAAAAAATATTCAGAGTGATATCGCTCAGAACCTGAGTCCGACCAAAATATTTACTGATATTATTAATTTCAATACTCATATTGTGCTCCTACCTTAACTATGCTGGCGACTTAACCGCCACTGCAAAGCACTTTTAACAACCAATGTGATCATTGCCATCAACGCCAGTAATGCCGCCGCAGTAAATGCCCCTACGGTATTGTAATCTTGATGCAATAATTCAACCTGCAACGGCAATGTATAAGTTTCACCACGAATCGCACCGGATACCACTGACACAGCACCAAATTCACCAATTGCCCGGGCATTGGTCAAAACCACACCATATAATAACGCCCAGCGGATATTGGGTAATGTCACCCGCCAAAACATTTTCCAACCAGACGCCCCCAACAATATTGCCGCTTCATCTTCCTGGCTTCCCTGGCTAAGCATCATCGGCACCAACTCCCGGACAACAAACGGGCAAGTCACAAACACCGTGACCAACACCATGCCCGGCCAGGAAAACATTAATTGAATGTCATAGGGTTCCAGTAAACTTCCTGCCCAGCCATTCGAACCATAAAACAGCAGATAGAGCAAACCCGCCACTACCGGCGACACAGCAAACGGGATATCGATTAACGTCAGCAAACATTGCCGTCCCGGAAACTGAAAACGTGTCACCAACCAGGCAATCATCACGCCAAAAATCAGGTTTACCGGAACGGTGATCAATGCAATTAATACCGTTAACCAGACGGCATGCAGCATGTCAGTATCTAAAAGATTCTGAGTGACTACCCCAACTCCTTTAGAAAAGGCGGTCATAAATATCCATACAATTGGGATCACTAACAACAAGACTGAAAACAGAACTCCTGTTGTGATAAGCCCCCATTTCCCCCAATTGACAGGCGATCGTTGTGCAATAGAAAATTGAGACAGTTCAGCCATTAATGCCCTCCAATCCGCTTACCAAAGCGACTTTGCAGAGTATTAATGCTAAACAGTAATATCAGGGATACCGCCAATATAACCGATGCAATAGCACTGGCAGCTGGGTAATCAAACTCCTGCAAGCGAATGAAAATCATCAGTGATACCACTTCTGTCTGCCATGCGATGTTACCTGCAATAAAAATCACGGCGCCAAATTCCCCCAGGCTGCGGGTAAAAGAGAGTGCAGCACCAGCAATTAAAGCCGGAGATAATTCAGGCATGATTACACGCCAGAAAGTTTGCCAGCGGCTGGCACCTAATGTCTGAGCCGCTTCTTCATACTCCGGCCCCAACTCTTCAAGTACCGGCTGAATAGTTCGCACCACAAATGGCAGACTGGTAAACGCCATTGCCACCGCAATACCCAGCCAGGTATTCACCACTTTCACATCAAAGTGCCCAAGAAGTGAACCATACCAACCTGTAGCAGAGAACAGCGTTGCCAGTGTCAACCCGGCTACCGCAGTAGGCAACGCAAAAGGGAGATCCATCAAGCCATCCAGTAAGCTACGGCCTGGGAAACGATAGCGGGTTAAGACCCATGCCATCAGCATACCAAACACCGCATTGAAAAAACTGGCAACCGCTGCCGCCAGTAATGTCACTTTGTAAGCCGCCACTACCTGGGGATTAGCAATAACCTGCCAATACTGTTCCCAAGTCATACTGGAAAGCTGCACAACCAATGCACTCAGGGGCAATAATAAAATCAAGCAGGTATAGAACAAGCTGCTACCTAAACTCAGCCCAAAACCAGGCAATACTCGCTTACTAGATACCGCAAACATTACTTATGCCCTTCCGCCAGCAATTGATCCAGTGTGCCATCTGTATTGAAGTGGGTTTTCATCACTTGTGGCCAACTACCAAACTGATCTTCCAGTCGGAACAATTTAGTTTCTGGGAAACGTGCTTTTTGCTGATCCATCACTTTTTTATCGCTGACACGATAATTAAAGCCAGTGATGATCTGCTGTGCCTGTGGGCTATAGAGATAATTCAGATAAGCTTTCGCCGCCTCCTCAGTGCCGTTTCTCACAATATTCTTATCAATCCAGGCAACAGGGAATTCCGCCAGAATATCTATCGGTGGGACAATCACTTCATATTTGTCGTTACCATATTGTTTACGGATATTGCTTACTTCAGATTCGAAGCTTATCAGCACATCACCCAAACCACGTTCAATAAATGAAGTCGTTGCACCGCGACCGCCGGTATCAAACACAGTGACATTTTTCAGGAAACGTTTCATCCATTCGCGGGTTTTATCCTGATCCCCGCCATTTTCCTGTTGAATAGCTCCCCACGCAGCCAGATAAGTGTAACGGCCATTACCGGAAGTTTTAGGGTTTGGGAAGACTAATTTGACATCTTTACGTACTAAGTCATGCCAGTTACGGATATTTTTGGGATTACCTTTACGTACCAGAAATGCCATTGTGGAATAGTAAGGTGAACTACTATTTGGTAGACGGCTCTGCCAATCAGCGGGTATCAGATCACCACGATCATGCAAAATTTGCACATCTGTCACCTGATTGTAAGTCACTACATCGGCCCGCAATCCCTGAAGAATTGCCAGCGCTTGTTTGGAGGAGCCTGCATGGGATTGTTTGATTATCAATTTATCCTGTGGATGCTGCTCATTCCACTGTTTTTCAAATTCAGGATTAAGGGCAGAAAATAGCTCACGCGCAACGTCATAAGAGCTGTTTAACAACTCTACAGCAAAGGCATTACTGCTGCCTAATAAAGTTACTGCTACCAGTCCGTTTAGTATTTTATTGTTTACTGAATACTTTTTCATTTCTCACCTTATCCGTTATTTCATCAAATAACGCTCCGGTGACTAATGTATCCAGTTTATTTATAACAGGGTAGATAACTATCGCTGTTTAATATACCAAATTGCAATTAGAAAGTATGAAACGCAATAAGCTGACAGGAATAGTAAGGTTTTTACTTGAAAAATGCGGGCCTGCTACAGCTCCGCAAGAAATACATCAAATTCACCAAACTGACTCAGTTTGTACTTTCACTCAGAAACAGCTTTTCACCGCTTCCAAACGATACGTTCCACTTTCCAGTTTTTCAGAGCATCATCAGAAGGCATCAAACCTTCCGGACCATTCCAGTTGCCTGTAAACAGATAACTGACATTCTTACTCTGCGGAGATACGCAGATAACTGCCCTCTTTTCTGATTCGCTCACCGTATTTCGGCAAGCATCAAATGCCCGGTTATAAAGCACCGAGAATGGTGTACCGATCTTTGTCCCCCAGACGGTCTCAATATCTTTATCCAACACATCAATACGGCTGACTTTTCCATCTGCCTGACCAAAAAGTTCTATTTTCAGTTGATCACCCTCCATCGCTTGAAATACCGTCACCAACTGACCATTTTTCGTTTCCATGCCGCTGCGTAAGTGGTACTTCCCATCTAACCCTTTATCTATCGCGTCCTTATTCATTGCTGTCAGACTATTTATTTCCCCAACCCCTTGAGCTGAGATTTTTAACGAGCCACCAAACCAGCTAAAAGGCGATAAACTCGACCATGAAAAACCAGATGAGCCCGCACAACCAGCCAGTAACAATGAACAACCTATTGTGGCAAAACGTAATCCTGACAAAATGTTAGTTAAAAAAAACTCCTGCATAACTGGCTCCTTTTGATTAAACACAGAAATGAATACTGAGACATCACACCACGATTGTTAGTTTCAGAGAATAGTTTAAATTATTAACAATGAGTGAATATCACATTGATTAAATATCGCTTGCCGGTATACTGCTTTTCTAAAAATAAGTCACCATAATAAGGTCAATATGATGAAAAAAACATTTGCAACCGCCGCCCTGATTGCTTTATTCAGTGCACCATTAACAGCCCAAACCACACATATGCAATCTGGTGGTTTTTCTGGCCCAAATGCGGCGCAAGCACCAATTCAGACAGCACCACTAGGTGGTTTTGTCGATAACAATGCAAGAATCTCCACTACCCAACAAGTTAAAAGCATGAGAGATGACAGTTGGGTCATGCTGGAAGGGAATATCGAATCCCGTATCCGTGATGATCATTTCATCTTCCGCGATAACTCAGGAATGGTTGAAGTTGAAATTGACCACAAATACTGGAATGGTCAGACGATAACACCTCAGGATAAAATCCGTATCGAAGGGGAAGTCGATAAAGAATGGGGTACTGTGACAGTTGATGTAAAAAAAGTGACTAAATTGAACTAATTATTTGTGGCTGAATGGGACTCATTCAGCCACATTTCTACTTAATATTCCTGGTCAATAATCAAGCGCTTGCTGAAAATAACACTCTCCTGATGGCAATCTTCATATTCTAACTTTTCGCACATATAGAGAGTGGCATCATTATCCTCAGGCACAATAAAAATTATTTTCGGACAGCCACGGGCAATCAATTTCTTTTCCAACCGGGAAATTAATGCATTCGCAATTCCCCGTCCCCGGAATTCAGGATGAACACCCAAATAATAAGCCGAACCACAGTGACCGTCATAACCACCCATAACAGTCCCAACCACTTCACCCGCCACTTCCGCGACTAAAAACAGGTCAGGATCATGGGTCAGCTTACGCTCAATATCCATTTCAGGATCAACACCAGGATTAAGTAAATCGCAGCGTTCCCATAAGGTGATCACTGCTTCAAAATCATCTTGTCGAAATACCCGAATTTCCATTCCTAACCAACCTGTTTTTATTGAAATAACCATTTCACATTATCTTCGCTTTAGCACCGGAATCAATACGAAAATGTGTTCTCTATCACCAATAGGTATAATATGGCAATCACTGCATTATTAATGAGAAAAGAATCATGAACACACCAAACATCAATCAGATTAAATCTTTTTTCCTTTCATTACAGAATGAAATTTGCCAGCAACTGGAACAGGTAGATGGCAAAGGGAAATTTATTGAGCAATGCTGGCAACGGGAAGAAAGCGGTGGCGGCCGCAGCCGAATTATGAAAGAAGGTGCTATATTCGAACAAGCCGGCGCTAATTTTTCCCATGTATCAGGAACCATGCTTCCCTCATCAGCAACAGCCCATCGCCCTGAATTGGCCGGCCGTAATTATCAGGCCATGGGCGTCTCTCTGGTTATTCATCCTTTAAATCCCTATATCCCAACCAGCCATGCTAACGTCCGGTTTTTCATTGCGGAAAAAGAAGGTGAAGCGCCAGTATGGTGGTTCGGTGGAGGTTTTGATTTAACACCTTATTATGGTTTTGAGGAAGATGCTATTCACTGGCACACTACCGCCAAAAATATATGTCAACCATATGGAGAAGATATCTATCCAAAATACAAAAAATGGTGTGATGAGTATTTCTATATTAAACATCGTAATGAAGCTCGTGGAATTGGTGGCTTATTTTTTGATGATTTAAATACGCCTGATTTTGAACATTGTTTTCACTTTACTCAGGATATAGGTAAAGGTTTTATTTCTGCTTATCTGCCTATTGTGGAAAAAAGGAAGAACATATTATGGAGTGAACGTGAACGGCAATTTCAATTATATCGCCGTGGTCGTTATGTTGAGTTTAACCTGGTTTGGGACAGGGGAACCCTATTTGGATTACAAAGTGGCGGACGAACAGAGTCTATCTTAATGTCCATGCCACCATTAGTACGTTGGGAATATGACTATCACCCTGAGCCAGGATCTGTGGAAGATTCTTTATATACTGACTTTCTGCCAGTAAAAAACTGGATATGATTTTTTATCATGTTAGGAATATTATAAACAATTATTCCTAACTATTTATATTTTTAATACGACCAATACAGAAATCCCTCACACAAATTATATAACAATTTATTAACAAACCTTTAACATAAAAGAAGCAGGCTGGCCCTGATGACTATCCGATGGAAACGTGTTTAATATGAAAATGTACCTAAAGAGTACATCTAATTAATAACTAATAATTTATTCCAGGAGATATTTTATGCAAATGCAAAACAATAACTACAAAGGTTTAATACCACCGTACATTCTTCAAAATATTTATAAGAATAACAGTGAAAGTGAAAAAGATAACGTATTAATGACATTAAATCATACCCAGAGTTTAATGTTGGACAGTGTTATTAAAACATCAGACTCTATTGATAATACTGATAATGAAGTTGTCAGCGATACTCTACATCGTAGTATTTATGATGCAAAAAATGAAACCAGGTTACCCGGAACTTTAGTACGAGATGAAGGTGATCCAGATAATGGCGACGTAGCCGTTGATAATGCATATAAATATCTGGAAGCAACTTACAATTTCTACAAAGAAGTTTTTAACCGCAATTCATTAGATGATAAAGGAATGAAATTGATTGCCACCGTGCATTACGGCAAAGAATACATGAATGCGTATTGGGGCAGAGGACAAATGGTGTTTGGTGATGGTGACGGTAAGGTTTTCAATAACTTCACCACATCTATCGATGTAATTGGTCATGAATTATCTCATGGTGTTATCGAAAAAACAGCAGATTTGATCTATTTCTTCCAGTCCGGAGCATTGAATGAATCAATTGCCGATGTCTTTGGCTCACTGGTAAGGCAACATTATCTAAAACAGAAAGCTGATGAAGCAAGCTGGGTTGTAGGAGAAGAATTACTGGCCAAAGGTATTAAAGGTGTAGGGATTCGTTCAATGAAAGAACCCGGCAAGGCATATGATGATCCGCTTCTTGGTAAAGATCCTCAGCCTGGTCATATGGATGATTTTAAAGACTACCCGATTTATAGAGACAATGGTGGTGTTCATGTTAACTCAGGTATTCCTAATAAAGCCTTTTATAATCTCGCGATAAAATTAGGCGGATATGCTTGGGAAAAAGCAGGAAAGATATGGTACAACACACTGCTGGATAAAGATCTTGCACGCGATACTACCTTCTTATCCTTTGCCAAGTTAACAGTTAAACATGCTCGTGATTTAGGTGAGGATGTTGAAAAAGCCACTATAGACAGCTGGCAAGAAGTGGGCATTAAAGTGAAAGAAGAAGATAAAGGCAAAGACGAAGGAAAAGATAAGGGAGAAACTAAAGTTTAATCTGTAAATATATCGCTGGTTTAATACCAGCGATATTCTATTATTTGTAACACCTAACCTGACAGCTCCTATTAATAAAGAAAGATAGCTAATGAAAGGTGCTAAAATTGTTAACGACGAATTTCACGCTATACTGTAGAAACGTAAAAATTAACCGTGCAAAACTGGTATATCATGAACAATAAAATCATCGAACTCACAACTGATAGTAAAATCACGATTTCCCTGCAAGGAGGATTTGCTGCTACACCGGGTCTTAGCCAAGATAAAACAGTGAATTTAAAATCATTATCTCCCCACCAGAAACAACTATTTGTTCAGGCTATAGAACGGAATTTTTCTGATTCTATGCCGCTATCACCCTGTCCTGATCAACATTATTATCTGCTCTGTATCATCACGGGAAATGAAGAATATCACTTCATATTTCCAGAATTAGATGCACCAGAAATAATTACTCAAATATGGGATGCCAGCAAAAAGGGTGGTTAATCACCACCCCCCTCTCTTTATTAGAAACTAACGCTTTTTCAGATGAGCCATCAGACGCTTACGTTTACGCATCTGATTCGGCGTCAAAGTATTACGTTTATCAGCAAAGGGGTTTGCCCCTTCTTTAAACTGAATCCGAATGGGTGTCCCCATCACTTTCAAGGACCGACGGAAATAGTTCATCAGATAACGCTTATAAGCATCAGGCAAATTAGCTACCTGATTACCGTGGATCACAACAATGGGTGGATTATAGCCACCAGCATGGGCATATTTCATTTTCACCCTGCGCCCACGGATCATCGGCGGTTGGTGATCTTCTTCAGCCATACGCATGATACGGGTTAACAGTGCAGTATTCACCCGGCGAGTCGCGCAGTCATAAGCCTCAAGAATCGAGTCAAACAAGTTACCCACACCACTGCCATGTAAAGCGGAGATAAAATGCACTCTGGCAAAGTCAACAAAGCCAAGACGATAATCAAGCATTTCTTTCACTTGCTCTTTATCTTCTTGCGACATGCCATCCCACTTATTGACCGCAATAACCAATGAGCGCCCGCTATTAAGAATAAAACCCAATAACGACAAATCCTGATCGGAAATGCCTTCACGGGCATCGATCACCAGTAATACAACGTTAGCATCTTCAATCGCCTGAAGGGTTTTGATGACTGAGAATTTTTCAACCGTCTCGGTAACCTTACCCCGCTTACGCACACCCGCGGTATCAATCAGGATATATTCGCGGCCATCACGCTCCATAGGAATATAAATACTGTCACGGGTAGTACCCGGCATGTCATAAACCACAACCCTTTCTTCACCTAAGATACGGTTCGTCAAGGTAGATTTACCGACGTTTGGCCGGCCGACAATGGCTAATTTTAATGGCAGAGTTAATGGATCAAAATCATCTTCTTCCTCTTCCACCATTTCCACTTCATTCTGCTCCAGCTCGGCCCAATAGGCTGCGTTGGCTTCTTCCTCTGTCAGCTCAACCTCTTCTTCCTCACCTTTACCGGAAAAAGGCAGCAATGCCCGTTCGATAAGTTGGGTGACACCACGACCATGAGAAGCGGCGATGGAATATATATCACCCAATCCAAGTGAATAAAATTCAGCTACGGATGTATCAATATCAATACCATCGGTTTTATTCGCCACCAAAAAAGTGGCTTTTTCACGGCTGCGCAAGTGTTTTGCTATAGCGTGGTCTGCCGGCATCAGCCCGGCACGGGCATCTACCATAAACAGAACAATATCGGCTTCTTCAATCGCCATCAAAGATTGTGCCGCCATATGGGTTTCAACACCATCTTCGGTACCATCAATACCACCAGTATCAATGATGATAAATTCCTGTCCTTCAACTTCGGCCCGACCATATTTGCGATCGCGGGTCAGACCGGGAAAATCCGCTACCAGCGCATCTCTTGTACGGGTTAAACGGTTAAATAACGTGGACTTACCCACATTTGGGCGCCCTACCAGAGCGACGACAGGTGTCATTTGTTGATGCCTCATGACTAAATTTGAAATCAGTATTTTGCTACTCATCATTAGCTGCAACAAAACACTAAAAAGACGAAACGGCCCCTGTGCTTTTCAGGAGCCGTGGGATTATAACAACTCTTTATTCTCTATTTCCGGTAAACAGACAGTAAGAAATACTCAACGGGTAAACAGGTAAACCGCACCGTCTTTCGCCTGTACCATCAGCTTATCACTGGCAACAACCGGACGACTCATGAAACCAGAGCTATCAACTTTATGTTGAGCAACGAACTTACCATCATCCATATTCAACCAGTGCAAATAGCCTTCACTATCACCAACAACCAGATAGCCATTATACATTTCAGGTGCCGTCAAGTTGCGGTGTTGTAATTTTGTCTGAGTCCACAGCGTCACACCATCACTTTGACGCAGGCTCATAACCCGATCGTTTTGATCAACAATGTAAATATGATCACCGGAAACAACCATCTCGTTCACTGAACCCAAATCACGTTTCCAGAGGATCTGACCTGAACGCATGTCAAGCGCCACCAGATTACCGTTATAGGCTATCGCATATATCACGCCTTCAGAAATAACCGGCGTTGTATCAACATCACTAAGACGACCGATTTCTGTCGAGCTAGTTACCTGAGAAATACGTTGCTGCCAAATCAGTTGCCCCTGAGAAATCAGCACTGCGTTAACACGACCATTATCACCCCCCACGATCGCGGCACCGTAAGCCACAGCCGGAGCTGATTCACCACGCAACGATAATGATGGGGTATCCATATTAACGGACCACTGTACTTTTCCATCTGACTCATTCAATGCCTGCAACATGCCGTTGCTGGTATGAATCAGCACCAGGCCATCACTCACCACCGGACGCGACAACGCTTCTCCGGCAACTTCAGATTCCCAGGCAATCTGGCCGTCTTCAGTATTCAGCGCGATGACTTTGGCACGTTCAGTGCCGACATATAAATGATTCCCAGCAACAGTCAGGCCGCCAGAAAGCAACGCAGGGATACGGGAAGAGAGAAAACCCGCTTTTTCAGCCAAATTTACCGACCACACCTCTTTGCCGCTATCAATGTCCAGCGCCTTAACGATGCCATGACGATCAGCAACATAGACAACAGAACCCTGCCAGGTTGGTGTCAAGTGAGAGTAATAACGCCCAACACCATCACCTACAGATTTATCCCAGACAGCCCTTGGGCTAAATTGATTCTCAACCTGTGGCAACGGTGACATAGTTACTGTGTCATGCTCACTTGAACAACCCGCTAACAGAACAGAAGCAACCAGACCAACCAAGAGTGTTTTACGCAGCTGCATTGAAAGGATCCCCTTAGCTGGATAAATTATTCAATTTAAGATTTAACATCGATTTAATCGCCTGCGGTGAATCTGATCCCAGACCTTTGGTATAAGCTGCACGGGCACCCGCAATATCACCTTTTTTCAACAGCGCATCGCCGCGGATATCCTCTGCCACGGCAACCCAGCCGGAACCTTTCACCTGTTCCAGTGTTTTCAATGCGACATCCGCTTTATCTTCCGCCAATTGAACCCTGGCTAAACGAATATTAGCCAGAGCCTGCAAATCTTCATTTTTTGTCTGACTGACAGCCGCAGATAAAAATTGATCCGCTTTGGCTAGCTCATTCTTTTCAACAGCCAATTGAGCCAAATGCATATGAGCCATCACGCCATAACTATTGTTAGTTTCAACGGCAAACTTCTCAGCGGTGGCATGACTCTCTTTTGCACCGGAAATTAATCCACGATTTACCTGTTCAAAAGCTTCCGCACTGCCCTGCAATTGATTTGTCTGATGAGATTGCCAATAACGCCAACCAATCAGCGCGCCAGCGCCCAGCACCAGCCCGAAAACCAACGCTTTGCCATTATCGGCAAAAAAGCGGCGGATCGCGTCAACTTGTTCGTTTTCATTGGTATAGACTTCCACGGAGTCTCTCCTTAACCTAACAATTCAGCCAAACGAGCTGCAATTTCGCTTTGCGGCAACGTTTGTTGTTCGCCTGTACGTAAATCTTTAATCGCTGCCTGACCAGAACGGACTTCATCTTCACCTAAAATCAGCGCAATTTTAGCGCCTTGTTTATCCGCACGTCCCAATTGCTTCTTAAAGTTCCCTCCCCCGTGGTTAGTCACCAGACGCAATTGCGGCAAGACATCACGTATCTGCTCAGCCAGAATCAACGCTGCCTGCTGACTACCTTCGCCGAAGGAAGCAAGATAAACCTCCGCCACTGATAGCTCCGCCACAAATGCCGGGTTCATTTCCTGCACCAACAGAACCAGACGTTCCATTCCCATAGCAAAACCCACAGCAGGAGTAGGACGACCACCCAGTTGTTCAACCAGCCCATCGTACCGACCACCGGCGCAAACAGTCCCCTGAGCCCCCAAAGCCGTTGTCACCCATTCAAATACCGTGCGGTTATAGTAATCCAGACCACGAACCAGACGCTGGTTAATCCGGTATTTGATACCAGCCGCATCAAGAAGCGCACGCAGGCCGTCAAAATGTTCCTTTGATTCGGCATCAAGATAATCAAACAGTTCCGGCGCATCATTAAGAAGTTGCTGAACCTCAGGATTTTTTGAATCCAAAACACGCAATGGGTTGCTGTACATACGACGTTTGCAATCTTCATCCAGCTTATCTTTATGCTGTTCAAGGAAAGCAACCAGCGCTTCGCGATAACTGGCCCGCGCTGCTAATGAACCAATCGAGTTCAGTTCAAGCGTCACATGTTCAGAAATACCGAGCTCACGCCACCAGCGAGCAGTCAATAAAATAAGTTCAACATCAATATCAGGTCCCTGAAGACCAAAGACTTCAGCCCCTAACTGGTAGAATTGGCGGTAACGGCCTTTTTGTGGACGCTCATAACGGAACATGGGCCCGAAATACCATACGCGCTGTTCCTGATTGTACAGCAGACCATGTTCAATACCTGCACGCACACAGCCTGCGGTATTTTCAGGACGCAGGGTCAAACTTTCACCATTGCGATCATCAAAGGTGTACATTTCCTTTTCGACCACATCAGTCACTTCCCCGATAGCCCGTTTGAATAACGGGGTCTGCTCTACAATCGGTGTGCGGATCTCACTATAACCATAACCCGCCAACACGCGTTTCAAAGCGCTTTCAATACGCTGCCAAATAGCAGTGTCTGCTGGCAAGTAGTCGTTCATGCCACGAATAGCTTGGATATTTTTTGCCACGTCTTATCCCTGTTAATAATTCAAAAATGAGGTTGATTATAGAAGCGAATACGGACGAGCTTCAATTAGCAAACTAAAACAACACTGGTTCATCACAACAATGAACCAGTATCAGGTATATTATTTATCCAGTTGACTTATGTCGATACGCTTATTTTCATCCAGCATTGATGCTTTAGCGCGGATCTTAGCCTCAAGTTGATCAATCATATCAGCATTGTCGAGACGCTCTTTCTGCCGCACTCCGTCTTGATAAAAACCACTTTTTGTTCTAGCACCAGTGACACCCAGAGTGGAAACCTCCGCCTCACCCGGTCCGTTAACCACACAACCAATGATTGAAACATCCATCGGGGTGAGTAAATCTTCCAGGCGTTGTTCCAACGCATTAACGGTGCCGATAACATCAAATTCCTGACGAGAACAAGTTGGACAGGCGATAAAGTTAATACCTCGGGAGCGAATGCGTAATGATTTCAGAATATCAAAACCCACTTTAACTTCTTCGACCGGATCGGCAGCCAAAGAAATACGCAGAGTATCACCAATGCCTTCTGACAGGAGGAGACCCAAGCCAATTGCTGATTTTACCGAACCTGCACGAGCGCCACCGGCTTCTGTGATACCAAGATGTAATGGCTGATCAATCTTCTGGGCCAACAAACGGTAAGCACCAACCGCCAGAAATACATCTGACGCTTTTACACTGATTTTAAACTGGTCGAAATTAAGTCTTTCAAGAATATCCACATGGCGCATAGCAGATTCCAACAATGCTTCCGGGGTTGGCTCACCATATTTTTCCTGAATATCCTTTTCCAGTGATCCGCCATTCACACCAATACGGATTGGGATATTTTTGTCGCGGGCAGCCGCCACAACCTCACGGATACGCGCCTCATTACCGATATTACCAGGGTTAATACGCAGACAATCGACACCATACTCTGCAACTTTAAGTGCGATACGGTAATCAAAATGAATATCTGCAACCAAAGGAACATTAGCCTGCTGCTTAATCAATTTAAACGCTTCTGCCGCATCCATCGTTGGTATTGATACACGGACAATATCAACCCCGACACGCTCAAGCGATTTAATTTGTTGAACAGTGGCTTCCACATCTGTAGTGCGTGTGTTTGTCATTGACTGCACCGAAATTGGCGCACCATCCCCGACTGGCACATTCCCTACATAAATACGCGTAGATTTGCGTCTTTTTATCGGCGATTCATTATGCATACTGGTGTTTCTCCCATACTTCCATGTGTTTACTTATAACATGACAACGATGCCATCACTGCCAAAGGCATTTATTGTGTTCCTGGTACTTTAAGACGCGCAATACGATGCTCTTTAATAAAGCGGCTTAAATCGACAACTTGCCCCCGGAACTGTACATCCACTACAGCAGGGGCACCGATAGTTAACTTATAAGGTAATGAACCGGAGAGATTCAGACTGTCACCCTTCTTTTTAGTTCCACTAAACAGCATCTTTCCATTCGCATCAACAACCTGCAACCAACAGGATGCTTTGAAATTCATCACCAGTTTATTACTGTCAGCCACTGCCGTTGAACCATTTTCAGACACAGCCGATAGTGGAGCCGCACTCGGGTTAACGGGTAACGGAGCAGTCCGCGGCTGAATTTCAGGTGTTTCCACCACCTGATGTTGAGCTGATGCTACAGGCGGAGACGTTTCACCGCTATTAGCATTATTCGCCTTCACCGAATTTTCGGTTGAAGCAGCAGATAATGGCTGTTCACTGGCCGGCAACTGTGTCGCCTGATCGTTGCTCCCGGTGGCGAGATCCGACACATGGACTTTCTTCTGAGCAACCTGTGCCGCAGACTGATCAGCCATCGAAATCAATTCTTTCTGTTGAGCTGTGTGGTTTTGCCACCACCATGCTCCCGTCAGACTAATCACGACCAAAATAATTAGCCACGTAATCCACATCAACCAACTTTCACGTTTTTTACGTTTCTTACCCAATGAAAAACTCTGCATCGGTGAAACTTTCGCGGTTTTTGCCGGAGTATGCTTATCCAGAATCGCCAGAATTTCCGCCTCTGGAATTTGTATCAATTTAGCATAAGAACGAACATAACCACGCAGGAAAGTAGGCACCATATTGGCCGGTATATTGTCCTCTTCAATATCACGGATAGTGGAAAGTTTCAGACACAGACGATCAGCCACCGTCTGTTGAGTTAGCCCGTGCTGTTCACGAGCCTGACGCAGGAGCTGACCTGCGGTCAAATGAGCTTGTTCTGGAGTCGTTTCAGTATTCATTAGCAAGAAGACGCGGTACTGTCCAAGTTGTGAAAAACTTCGCGCTGGCTCCTTGCTATAATCCTTACATTATACAATGGCCTGCGCGGCGAAATAGATTTGCTATTTTACTAGCGGCAAATCACTGATAACAAATACGCCTGTCAGCATTATTCCCGGTTAACAGAATTTTGGCTTCTTCATATTGCCCCTGCTCACAGAGAAAAACGCTGTAATGATACAATACCGTATCATTTCCTGGCGCATACTGCATCGCCATTTTGTAACGCTGACGGGCAGCTTCCGGCTGACCAGAATACTGCTCATACAGCGCCATACCTAATTGAGCCTGATAATGGTCTGGCTGCGCCAGTAATACCTTATCAAAGTGGTATCTGGCGGCAGATAAATGACCCTCAGCCAGATAGGCCATTCCCAGTTGAATCCGAGTTTCTGCCGCAACTTTTCTCTGTTTATTTCCGTTTGCCGGTTGATTAGAACACCCTGCCAATAATACGGCAGCAATAACCATTCCCGATAACAATTTCCTTATCATTCCATCCCCACTTAATTAAGGATACGCAATTGTCGCAGTAATTTCAGTTACTGCATGACAGGACATACCAACATTCAGACTGTTCTTACCTGGATAGGTTCACCTGCCTGACGTTTTTTCAGTGTCCGTTTTGTACGATCAATCACATCGCCCGCAAGCTGACCACATGCGGCATCAATATCATCACCGCGGGTCTTACGGACAATAGTTGTAAAACCATATCCCATCAGCACCTTGGCAAAACGGTCGATCCGGCTGTTGGAACTGCGGCCATATGGCGCGCCCGGAAACGGATTCCACGGGATCAGGTTAATCTTACTTGGTGTGTTTTTCAGACACTCAGCCAATTGATGCGCCTGTTCCACACTATCATTAATATGATCAAGCATGACATATTCCACTGTCACCCGCCCCTGGTTCGCATTGGATTTCGTCAAATAACGGCGCACCCCCGCAAGGAACTGCTCAATATTATATTTGCGGTTGATAGGAACGATATCATCACGCACATCATCTGTCGGTGCATGCAGGGAAATAGCCAAAGCGACATCAATCATATCACCAAGTTTATCCAGCGCAGGCACCACACCGGATGTGGATAACGTCACACGGCGCTTAGACAAACCGAAACCAAAATCATCCATCATGATTTCCATTGCGGGAACCACGTTATTCAGGTTGAGCAGAGGTTCACCCATTCCCATCATAACCACGTTGGTAATCGGGCGGCGACCACTGGATTTCAGTGAACCAATAATTTTCGCCGCACACCAAACCTGACCAATAATTTCAGAAACCCGTAAATTACGGTTAAACCCTTGTTGAGCGGTAGAACAGAATTTACATTCCAGTGCACAGCCTACCTGAGAAGAGACACACAACGTAGCCCGATCATCTTCTGGAATATAAACCGTTTCAACTTGCTGATCGCCAACAGTGATAGCCCATTTAATCGTGCCATCGGCTGAACGTTGTTCCTCTGCTACCTCGGGCGCGCGGATCTCAGCAACTTGCTGTAATTTCGCTCGCAGGGTTTTGTTAATATCCGTCATCTGCTCAAAATCGTCATAGCAGTAATGATACATCCATTTCATCACCTGATCGGCACGGAAGGGTTTTTCCCCCATATCGGTGAAGAACTGACGCATTTGTTTGCGATTCAGATCAAGCAGGTTAATTTTCCCGCCTTTTTTTTCTGGGGTTTCAGACACGACAGAAGCAGCAAATTGTGCCGCAGTATTTGGTTGGGACATTTTTTTATATCGCCTCGTTGTTACACTTTCGGCTCTGCGTTGATGAATTCAACGCACGAAGTTTCAATTCGGGTATCACTATCAGTTTAGCCTAGTGACAAATAATAAGCGCCCCGCTGAGTTAACAACGGGGCGCAGCATTGTACAAACTTTAATGCGATGATGCTACGGGTAACGACAAATCAATTACGTGGGCAAATTTCATCTTCTGTGAAGAAATACGCAATTTCACGGTTTGCAGATTCAACAGCATCAGAGCCATGAACCGCGTTTTCAGTAAAACTGTCTGCGTAATCAGCACGCAGAGTACCTGCTAATGCATTATCAGGATTGGTTGCACCCATCAAGTCACGGTGACGTTGTACTGCATTCTCGCCTTCTAATACCTGAACCACGATCGGACCAGAAGTCATAAATTCCACCAGACCATCAAAGAAAGGACGGCCTTTGTGCTCGGCATAAAAGCCTTCAGCCTGTTCACGGGTCAGGTGAAGCATTTTGGCGGCAATAATTTTAAACCCGGCGCTTTCAAAACGGGCATAAACAGACCCGATGGCATTTTTCTTCACTGCGTTAGGTTTAATAATCGAAAAAGTACGCTCAACCGTCATGGATAACCTCTTGGTTCTTTTTTCAGCAACTGATAATTTTAATTTTTTATCCCGATAAGTTAACCGGTTAATACTTATCCCGCAACCCTAGCGGGGATAAAAGAGGCGTTGATTATAGGGGCACGAATGGCGGTTGCCTACAGAAAACATAACATTCCATTAAATTTTTCTTAGCGAAAATTACCATTTTTTCGTACAAATCACACTTTTACCTGAATCGTTTACTTCAAGGTAAAATTGACAGAATCAACCTGTCCCCCCAAATCCAAAACACTCAGCTGATATTTCCCCGGTTGAGTCAATGTCTGAACAAGCCCTTGATTATTTTCTGTGGTCATAACCTGTTCTCCATTGAGAAACCACCACTGTGGCCCACCACTACCGCCTTGCGTTGTAATACGCAAATCAAGGCTGCCAAGACCGGGGAGCCGTTTCAATACATCTCCGTTATGAATGCCGACGATCAACAGCGGGGCTTCATCTGATTTCAGCGGTGGACACTGGAGGTTAACCGGCGGCAAACGCTGCACCCGCAGCTCTTCCGCCGGTAACCATGATTCCAGGCTAATCGGCCATAAAGCGATATTTTTTGGTTGAGCATCAGGGCAATCAGGCGCGACACGCAAACCCTGTTGATCCAGCCATACCTGTTCATTGATACCAGAAATACCTTCTTGCCCCACAGAAGGCAACGTAGGCGGAAGGGTGTTATCCAGAATCCAACTCAGACGACGCTGGCGACAATTACTGTCTCCCTTTGGCAGACTTTGACCTCCCGGCCAACAAATGATTGCCTGACTCACACTTGCCGGACGTGGATCAGAGGGGATCCGTTGAGCGCCATTTCGCATATTTGCCAGCAACAGGTTATTGACCTGATTCATTATCGGAACCGCCGTGGCATAACCGAACTGTCCGGTAACCGGCGTTCCATCCGGCCTGCCAACCCAGACGCCGATGGTATAGCGGGCATTTAAGCCGATAGCCCAGGCATCGCGGTAGCCATAACTGGTACCCGTTTTCCAGGCCAGCGGCACTTGTGCCGGCAATATATCATCAGGTTGCGGGAGACCTTCTCCGGCCATAATCCGCCTGACTATCCACGCGGCACCAGGAGAAAATAGCTGCCTGTCACGCAATTTCTGCTGCGGTGTAAATCTCAGGGGGGAAACCTTCCCCTGACGGGCAAACGCGGTGTAAGCCGCTACCAACTGATCCATCCGGGTTGCCGTCCCACCAAGAATCAATGATAAATTAGGCTCACTGCCGGGAGGAAAACGCAATACTGTTCCCACATTACGCATATTGGCGGTAAACCGCTTGGCACCATATACTTCGAGCAGTTGCACCGCGGGTAAATTCAAGGAACGAACCAATGCCTCACTGACACTGACCGGCCCGTTAAAGCCACTGTCAAAATTTCCCGGACGGTAATAATCAAAACGGCGAGGCACATCCTGTAACAGTGATTCCCCATGAATCAACCCATCATCTAATGCCATTGCGTACAAAAAAGGCTTCAACGTTGATCCTGGCGAACGCCACGAATTTATCATGTCCACATGACCAAAACGGCTGTCATCCTGAAAATCCAGCGAGCCGATATAGGCTTTCACCGCCATATCGGTATGATCAACCACCAACACCCCAACAGAAGTTTTCTCCGGTAACTGGTACTTCCAATTCACCGCCATATCCTCAAGCTGGCGCTGTAATCCTGCATCAATGGTTGTTTTGATGATTTCTTGACGGTGACCTTTAGCCATTCGTCTGGCAAGAAGCGGGGCAAGTTGTGGCACCTGCCGGGGAGCCAGCCATAACATCTCTTGCCGAATATCAGCCACTTTATCTTCCGGCCAGATTTTATACTGCGCCAACCGTTGCATAACCTTGTCACGGGCAGCTTGTGCCCGTTCAGGATAACGATCCGGCCTTAAACGGCTGGGCGCTTGTGGCAAAATAGCCAACAAAGCCGCTTCGCCCGCAGAGAGTTCAGATGGCGGCTTGCCCAAATAAGCCCAACTCGCCGCACCGACGCCTTGTAATGTGCCGCCAAACGGCGCACGGTTAAGATACATTTCGAGAATTTCATCTTTGGAATAGTGCCATTCAAGCTGTAAAGTGCGCCAAATCTGTTTTAACTTCCCGCCCAAAGTACGTGAATGCGGATCAATCAGCCGAGCCACCTGCATTGAAAGCGTACTGCCACCAGATAGAATTTTACCCGCCCGAATATCCTGCCATGCAGCCCTGACAAGCGAAAGCGGATTAACCCCTGGATGCTGATAGAACCAGCGATCTTCATATGTCAGCAATGCCTGAATATATTCCGGTGACACTTGATCCAACCTCACCGGGTAGCGCCAAACCCCTTCATCATCGGCAAAACGCCAAAGCGGCGTCCCATCTTCACCTACGACAACACGCGCCATTTTGACTTCACGCAGTGGCAGAGGCCAAATTTTATCTGCCAGCCATAAACCCGCCGGGATCAGAAACAGCAACAGCACAATCAGCCAAATAAGGTGATGCCTTTTTTTCATGCAAGAATACCTGACGAGCAATCAGCCCTTACGCCTGAGCATAAGGGCTGACAGGGTTTAGCGGACAACTTCCAGTTTTTCAGGTGCAGAACCTACCGCACGCCAGTAAGGCACATACATAGATTCAACCTGAGGTGCGGGAATAGCGTAGACACCCGGCGTCACAGCACGAGCCAGATAGAGCAATGTCACTGGCTGAGTGGAATCAACCGCGACTGCCGCCACATACCGGTCATCACGATATTCAGTATGACGAATCGTCGCCTGTTGCATATCACCAATCAGCTCCTGGAGATTCGCAGCACTGTCACTCAAACTGGCACTGCTGTTAGCCAGATTCTGGTTTTCCACTTCCAGACCGGCAGGCAGTAAATCAACAATCAGCGCATCCGGTACTGATTTATCTGAGCTGACTACCAGCTTCACGACCACCATTTCGCCACTTCTCAAACGGTCAATAGAAACTGGATTACCCTGCATATCCAGATAGCTACGCTGAATTTTCAGCACATTAGAGTAGGGTTTCGGCGAATGCAGCGGGTAACCCACGACATTCAGGCGAGAATAGAGTGTGCTGTTGCCACGGTTGCTGATATCAACACCTTGCAGAATCTGCTCCGCGTTCATCACTTGATTCAATGACTTATCACGACTCAACGGTGGAACCTGCTGATTAACCACCGCCTCCCACGGTTGTTCTGAAGTATCGATAAAGAAACGCCCAGCCAGATAGAGTGAATTACTCTCCTGAGTTGAGAAATAGTCACGGGATGTCAACTCATCAGACAACGCCAGTAATTTCTCATCACGATCTTTTGGCAACATATTGTTTTCAGTCAACAGCGCGACAATCAGAGCATTGTCGCGGATGGAACTGCCATAATCCCCCAATCCGACATCATCGTTACGGTTTTTATTGATCCCCAAGCGGACAGCTTCATCCGCTCTGGTGTTATCACCCATAAGCTTCAATGCAACCCCCAGTTGTACCAGCGACAAACCATTTCCTGCCTGAGAACGACGCTCATAAACTTGTCTTAAAGCACCCAACGGCGCTTTCTGCTGGATGGCAAGCACCAGACCGGCATAAGCCTGAGTCGAGAACCGCATGGCTTCCTGATTCTGGCTGTAACGATAGTTAATGACATTCTTATCCTGTAAATAACGCAGCAAACGGTTATTGGCAGAATTCAGCGCTTCCTTGGGTACGCTATAACCTCGCTGGCTCGCACGGAACAAGAAATCTGTGACATAAGCCGTCAGCCAGTACTCTTCATCACCGGTTCGGTCCCACAAGGCAAAACCCCCATCATGACGCTGCATACTCAACAAGTGAATAATACCCTCATCAATACTGGCCCGGCGTTTGCTGTCACTGTCCGTTTTGATACCCAATTTTTTCAGCTCCGCTTCATTTGAATAGAGTGACGGATAAAGTCCGCTGATAGTCTGCTCAAGACAGCCATACGGATAGGCGTACAGCTCACGGATATAACGTGAAATCTGTAACGGCGGACGACTGGTCAGTAACAACTGGCCTTCGAGCGTTGCCGGCGCTAAACCCGATATGGCATCTAACGGCAACTGCCAATTTTCTCCCTGGCGGATAACCTCAGCAAACAGCCTGGTTTCTGCTGGCTGTGCCGGACGCACACCAATCTTCCAGCTATTTTTATACTGTTTCAGCGCTTCACCGGGCAGATTCAGGCCATTAATCGTCAGGGAAACTTCTCCCTGACCAAAGCCATGATCAGCCGTAACAGGAATTTCCACTGTTGTACGTTTACCTTTTTCCAAGGTTATTGCCTTGCTGGACGCATCGTCTAATTTAATCAGCCCATTAGCCGTAAAGTTTAAAGTCAAGTTTTGCGTCTGTTCGGTTAAGTTGGTCAGATCCAACGACAACAATGAATGATCCCCCCCCGCCATAAAGCGAGGTAACGCCATCTGTGTAATTACCGGTGCGGCAATAACAATTTTACTTTCACCATGACCGAACTCATCTTTACTCCACGCCTGAGCCATCAGCCTCAGTTCACCATTGAAATCAGGAATTGGCAGAACAATCTCCCCTTCCCCCTTTTCATTTAATGTCACAGGCTGTGCCTGTTCAGCAATAATCTGCACTTCAGTTAATGGTTTTCTACCACCGCGGGCAGGAGCATCTTCATCACCAGAACCACCAAAACGCAGATTTGCCAGACGACCTTCACCTTCAATCAACTGACCATACACATCATATTGATCGATGCTATAGCGTTTACGACCAAAGAAAGCCTCATAGGGATCCGGGGTTTTGAAGTTAGTGACATTGAGTACACCAGTGTCTACCGCAGAAAGCAGCACATTAACCTGTTCAGGCAATTTCTGCCCTTGCTGTGGTGTAACCTTGACTTTAACTGTCAGGTTCTGATTTGGACGCATTTTTTCCGGCGCGGATAACGTCAGATCCAATTTACGGTTTTCATCCGCCAACGGCAGATGCAATACACCAATTGCACGTTTTGGTGTCGCCTGACGGGATTTATCTCCCGGACGAATAACTACCGCAGTCAGATAAAGGTCATGACGGCGCCACTCTTTATTAACCGGCACTTCCACATCCAGACCTTGTGCCGGTACATCAATCTCCTGCCACCAGAGCGGCCCTTCACTGGACTCCACCAACAGATAACCTTTACCTGCCTGTGGTGCAGCTATATGCAGTTTTACTTTCTCACCCGCTCGATAAGCCGGCTTATCCAGAGACAGTTTTACCTGATCAGGACGGACAGCACCGGTGCCACCGGTATTATCCTGCCATGAATAACCTGCCCAGAAATTAACGCTGGTGACCAGTTGATTCTCCGGATTGACCACCTCAATACGGTACGAACCCCAATCAACCGGGAAACTGACCTTTGCGGTACCCTCCTGCGCAATCTGGATATGTTCATCCGCCATCACCAAATCTTTCTGGTCATAGCCTGACTGCCAGCCTTCACCATCCGACCAGCGCCAATAATAATCATGGCGTTCATAAATCAAACGGGCGGTCAGATCTTTCGCGGCATATTTTTTGCCATTGGCATCGGCATAAACCAGCTCAAATTCAGCCAATGAATTTTCATCCACATTGTAGCGGCTCTGGTCACGACCGGTACGATAGTCATAAACTGCTTTCTGATTGAACAGTGGACGAATACCAACCAGTTTTTCCGCCGGCCAAACCGCTTGTTCAACCCGACGTGTCACCGGGCGGCCACCAGATTCAAGCAGACTGGCCTGAACAATCACTTTTACCGGCGAAGAGACTGAACTCCAGTTGTCCGCGCTGACATTCAATGCGGCTTCACCGCCACTGTTCAGCGTCAAATCAAACTCATCCAATGTACGACTGAGATTTTCTTCAGTGGCGGCACCAAACTCATAACCCGGTAATTTAGCGACCGCATCACGGTTTGGGCGCAGGAATAACTGCCCTTGCAGGCGATTATCCGCAGCGGGCGCGCCATACAGGTAACGGCCTTTGATGGCGAAATCGACACCGTGGTTTTTCATCACCGGTTGCGCTTCACTGCTAATGTCCAGCGCCATACGCTCCGGCATAAAATCTTCTACATTGAACTTGTAATAACGGGGCTTGTTATCGCCCAAATCAAAACGTAACGACCAGAGTCCGGTAGCCGCTGACTGAGGAATCGTGTAGCGATACTGATACAACCCGTTTTCAGGTTGCCAAACAAAACTACGGACAACCTGACCATCTGTTTTTAATACATCAACTTTGACCGGCTGGCTTTTAATTGCACGACCATCACCATCACGCAATAGCCCATTCACAATCAGCGTCTCACCGGGGCGATAGAGATCACGAGGCCCGAAAACAAAAAACAGCTTGCTGTATCCTTGTGGACCGGCGATATCAAACTCAGACAGATCCAGCGCCGGTGATACCAAATCAATCATACTGGTTTGGTTGTCACGG
Source organism: Photorhabdus temperata (assembly GCF_025384845.1). Lineage (NCBI taxonomy): Bacteria > Pseudomonadati > Pseudomonadota > Gammaproteobacteria > Enterobacterales > Morganellaceae > Photorhabdus > Photorhabdus temperata. The sequence continues at coordinate 36,149 of NZ_JAJAFX010000014.1, forward strand.
GTAGCAAGCAATAATTTAGCTTTCGCATTTTTCTCCAGACTGGCGTGTCCATCCGCGTCTGTCATTGCTTTTGACAATAACTGCCCTTTCTCATCCAACAGACGAACTTCCACCCCCTTCAGGCTGTCGCCTTGTTCCAGAGATTGGGTAAACACATCCATCTTATCCAGATAGCTGTGCACGGAGACACCAATATCACTTAGCGTGAACATTGTCGCCGGATTGGCATAAATGTATTTACCCGCCTGCTGCATCACCGCCATATAAACACCGTCTTTCTGCAACGCTTTAATGTTATTTAATGGCAACAGTAACTTTTCGCGGGTATTCAGTGTTGGATTCAGATCGAAACGGCCGGTATAAACCAATTCCGCATCTTTAAGTATTTCTTCAGATTCCCAAGAATTCATGCTGTTGCGATATTGCCACTGTGCAATAAAAGAGGGTAATGCCGTCTCTTTTATCCTAAAAAAGTTAACATCAATACTGTTCACATTGAGTGCTAACACTGGCAAACCTTCGGCTACTTTACTTGGCAACAAAGAGCCCTTGCTGGCAAAACCAACAGATGGCGAAATCGTCTCGGTTGTCAGGGTTTTCTCATACGCGGTTTCAAGCTGACGCTCATTGATGCCTTTAACGCCTTTATCTACGGTCAGTTGCAGTTTACGGGATGGCGGCAGATGGCGCAGGCGAAGCTCCATCATGTTATCTGACAACTCCCACGCTCCATCAAGCTTGCCCTGTTTTACATCCACCAAACGGACATTTTGAGCAAAATTCTGATTTGGATCTAAAGGAACAGAAAATGTCACCACCATCGCGCTGGCGCCATCAAGCTGAACTTCCGAGGCATCCAGAATGGTCACCTCTTTACCGGCATAACGTTTTGCCAGTTCAGCCAGTGATGTCGCATCTTTCTGTTTTACTGATTTTGGTGGAGTATTTGACTGTTGAGGTGCTTTTGCGCTTTGAATTTCTGTGGACTGCGATTGCGCTGCTTTATTATTATCAGTGCTGTCAGACTGATCACAACCAGCAAGCATCAGCAAAGAAGCTAACATCACAGCAAAATAATGCTTTTTTCTTTCCGGCCACCGCCAGAATTGACTTTGATTCATGACTATAACCCCTGCCTTATCCCAACCAACCGGTAGTAGAATTTAATAAATAATTTTATAAATCAACATATTAAATTTAAATCAAGAAAATATAAGCAACTGAATACCACCTCTACATACTATGAGACAACATACAGATCATTAAGCTCATATAATAACGTCTTATTTCGACAAATTAAATATCATAAAGACGATAAATAAGTCTGAATTTATTGATTCAATCGCTGATTAAGAACTCTATATATCTTGGAAAATCTTGCATACTGTTTCCCTAAGTTATTGGAAATAATCCCTTATTAAATTATTTTCTCCAATAATTTACGGAAAGTAAAATAGCCTAGAACAAACAATTAAGATAAGTTGAGTAAAGAGAAAATGGGAGTTGTCGCACCGGATATAAATATCATCATTGGGTTAAATACATCCAGATTCAATATTATATTCCCCCTCTAATGAAATACACAAATGGAAAATCAAACGAAATAATATCGATAACTCCTCCACAATCCCATTACTATTATTTATATAATTTACGGATTAATAACTTAAAGAATTAAAACAGCAATAAATATTAAAATTGTTATAACAATACAATTTCACCCAATACATAACAAACTATTTCCCCATATTAATCATTAAATTAAAAAACATATTAAAAGTTAACTCGAGATTATAACAAATAAAACTAAAAATAAAAAAATCATCATTATACTGACAACGGCACCAAGAAATAACTCATATTAATCAATTGGTTATTCATAACATCAAATAAAAAACAAGAAATTAAATATAAGCGCCATTGCCAACAACAATATAAAAACATTTAGAAAAATCATCAGAAAATAATCCAAACATAACTCCAGATAATATATAAACAAATTACCAAAGATAATAATCACAATTAATATTAGCTAATATGATCATTATAACCACATTTAACGACAAAACAAATCCAGCAACATAAAATATATAAAAATACATTTACAAAATAAAACTTAAAATACATTGACATATGATGCCACTTTCTTACTAAAAGTGGCAATAATTACTCACGTTAAACTCCCATTATTTAAATTATTTTTTATAAAAAATAAATAAAATCCTCTATAATAAAAAAATGCAATAAAAAATATAAATAAACTCTATAATAAAAATATTAACCAATCATTACTATAAACCCAATTATTTAAGGCAGCAAAAACCGCCCACTCCAATGCCGTAGCAAATAGAGTAATAACCCAATGAAAATCCATTTTCTGCATACCTTTCACCACGTTACTCCACTAATAACACCTGTCCGGTTTTTAGTTGCTTAACATTTGGCAACCAGAGCCTTCCCCAGCTACCGGTACAATGACATCCATAGACTTCTTTTATATTTTCTTTTACAAAAAACTCTCTGATCTTCAATAACTCTGTAGGTAATGCTCTCTTTAAATGCAACCCACCTATCACCGCGCATACTTTATCCACACCGGTAATCATTTTAGCGTGATTAATTATTTCACAAATACCCGAATGACCACAGCCAATAATAATCACAAGCCCATTATCACTTTTCCAAATTAATGCACTGTCATCAAGTATATAATCATTAGCCCAAGAACTCCTTCTGACTAAACCACAGGCTTTCCGATGATTACTTGCTATTTCACCTGAAAAAACAAATCGTTCACTTATCTTCATATGCGATTTTGTCAAACGAAAAAAGACTTTCTTTTTAATTCTTTTATTAATTTTACCTGATGTTTTTTTAAATCTTAAAGCAAAATTTTTAAACATAACACCATAATATTTCTCATTTAACGCATCGGGATGACATATTAATTTAGCATTATGGGGAAAATAATTAACACCACCTATATGGTCAGAATGACCATGGGAGATAACAATCCTGGATATATCATCAACAGATATTCCCATCCTATTCGCATTCTCGAGATAGCTGCCATCCGGACCGGTATCAAAAATTATCTTCTCTTCACCATCCTCAAGTAAAAGACTCAAACCAGGTTTAGCTATCAAATATGAGTCAGATGTTCTATTTTCAAGAAGTACAGTTATTTTTAATGACATGGCATATCCATTAGTTTTGTTGAAGTAATGTATCTATTAAACGATACGGGTAACAATAGCATTGATGCACGTCAATAAAATAATGAAAGGCCATTATATCGTCGCATTCTTATAAGCAGATCACAAATTATAGCCGCTCCGCCACAAGTTAATTTTTCAACATGAAATGATTATCTCGCCGTTATATTTATTGCCTTGAAATATTAACATAAAATTATTATACCTTGCTGTAAAGCATATATTTAAAGATAAAAACAACAATAATATTTAAAAAATAAAATTCATAAAACAATCATGGAAATAATTTAACAGAATAAAACCAAACACAATATCCAATATCTGGTGTTATTGTACAATCATTAATTAATCCAACCATTCTTATTTCATCTGTATTATAGGATGAAAATTTAAGGTATTTGCCAATGTGCAATAATAAGTACTTATTATGAAAAATAAATTTCAAATAGAGTAATTTTAATTCTTATCAAATTAAAAAATCCTCCAAAACTATCACTATAATTTACACATCACAAAGCAACTTGTCTGCTGACCGTAGCGGGCAAAACACATATTGTCCGCTACCATCTGGCACTATAACAAATTCCCTGAAATCAGATCAAAAATTTTACCTCTAAATTGCTTGTTTTTTTCACCCTATCCCCTTATTCATGAATGTCGCAGCTGTGATTTAAATTCAGATCCGGCTTACCTATATCATCAATTATCAAAAATTATATTAAGTACATCGCAGAATAATAAATTTTCATAGCCATAAAAAATATAATCAGCGAAGACAGTTTATTAACCAGGTGAATTTTAATCAGTAAATAATCACGAATTTTTTGATAATTTATAATCATGACTATCCCTCCGTACCACAAAAAACTAATTATGAAAGCCATTGAGATCATAATCACTGAAATACTTATATTGATATCCTGTGGCATGCTAACTGATACAGCGCTACTAATGAGTAAAATTGCTTTAGGATTATATAGTTGTAATATAAACCCAGACTTAAATGTGCAGTCTCGCTTATCAGATAATGTGTTCAACTCAATATCGTTCATTGGTTTTATTCGAAATAATCGATAAGCTAAATAAAGCAGGTATGTTCCTCCTAATATATAGAGCGTAAAAAGTATTGCTGGTTCTTTCAAAACGAAAGTTAGCCCACCTAACGCCAAAGTTGTGAATAATGCATTGGCCGTCGCAATACCTACCACACTCATCATTGCTACAGATTTTGAATACGTAACCGCATTTTTCATCGTGACCAAGAAGCCTGGGCCAGGGCTAGCAATACCTACTAATAAGATAGTGCAGAAACTAATAATAAATCCTTGTTCACTACTCATGTTACCCCACTAAATATTCAATATCTTTTTCATCATCGGCACGGAAACTAATATGAGACAGCCGCTCCAATGCTGTTTTTTTTCTAAAACAAAATGAAATTTTATTAATCGATTGACTAATATCGATGAAACCTCCTACACCATAGAACTTACCACCGAGATGAGACACATTCACATTGCCATCCTTGTCAATTTCCCCAATACCCAGTACAGCATGATCAATGTCTCCATTCCATATACTTTTAAACATAGCTGCCTGAGAGAAAACTTTTCTGCCATTTTTGCACATCCCAAATCCCTCGCCATCGTAAATAATTTCGCCTTCAACACCGGATTCAATATACGCCGTAAATGTTTTATCTTCCTGTCTACGCTTTATATGATTAATTGCTGGAACTGGAAGGCCAATACCCACAATCAGTTTTTCGCCATTGCTAATTCTGGCAGCTAACTGGTATGAAATGCTCTCCGACACTAGGCATGTTCGCGATAGATTTCCACAATAGTGATGATACCTGTTTGGCAAATAAGAGATACAATGCAATGATGAAGGTGCAATAAATACCTCATCAAATAAATTCCTATAGCAAAAACTACTGTAATGTTTAATCACTTTATCCGGTAGCTGGATAGCGATTCTCGCTTTCCTCAGCCGAGCAGATTTTATGCATTGTTCTATATCAAGATCTATAGGCTCTGTCTCTAGAACAATGTTTCCATCCGGCGTAAATCCTGATCCTCTTAGTAAAACCAAATCACTATCTGGCAGTGAATAACATAGTTGTTCACCTGATGACTCCACTATAGATAGCTTTTCTGCTGAGTAATCATTATTAATCAATGAGCCGTTGTTATCTGGGTCAATAAAGGTATTTTTACCTATGGTGGTCAGCAATTTCCTCTCATCACTAGAAAGTAAACAACTCGCCACTCCTTGCGGTATATTGTGTACCTCGATACTATTTTCGCCTAGCGCCGAGTTAATATGATTAACAGTTCCGAAAAATCCGCCTACAACCCAATCCACATGGTGACCAAGAAGCAGTGAGTTAAAACCACCATGCCAACCATTACCTGGTAGTGATGCTCCAATGAATCCAAATTTCTCATTGTATCGACCATTCCAACTAGCATTACAAATTAAATTAATTAAATATTCGGGGGAAATTGCGCTACCAAAAGAGACAATATCAATGGTTGAAACTCCTTTTAAGAGCTTTCTAAATCTAGCAATATCTGACAAGTTCATGGGTCTGTCCTTCTTTTGAGATAATCAAAGCATCGACTATCAGTTTTGCATCTCTGACGGTAAGCGACGTTGCTTCTGTGAAGAAACGTGATCCATTTGTCATTGGGCCAAGTACATAGATGTTTCTTTTATCATTGACTTTGCAATTTCTATCAACGTCAACGCCACTAATGGAATGCATCGGTAAGCGACTCATTTGAATAATTTCCAAATCCATTATTGGATTGAATGCTAAAATTGAATTTTTATTAACAGTGGTAGGATCATAACGTCGAGATAAGATAGACAGTTGTCCATCATCAATTAATGTCGCTAGTTTACGCGCATTTACTAATGGAAACATCGCTCGGGTTTCAATAAATTGATGTCTAATATTATGCAAAAGAACTTGATCATCCCGGCCCAATTTTTGGTAGAAATCAAGATAATTCATTGTTCCATTATATAACCTTTCTTGCCAAATAGGTGTATAAGCTGAACAATATTCGACTTCATCTTTTAACGCACATAGAGGATTAAACAATATATATTTCTCAATATCTTTCGTGACCAAAGATTTAAACAGCTGTATTATACTATTAAAAGAAGGAATAGTTTCATTATAGTCATCAAAAATAGATGCACCACCCGCCTTGAATTTCCCCCTCACTCTGGGAAACCGACCTGATAGTGAATAACATTGCATCTTCAGATCTGGCCTATATGTATAAATATAAAGTAAAATGTCAATAGACGTCAGACCTGAACCGTATACATCAATTGTTCCACCGTATGGTAAACTTGCTATTCTATCAAATAAGTGGTCATTTAGAATATCTTTTCCAAAACCGATAGCTAACACACTCGCATCAGTTTTAAAACAGATGCCATTGCATATGATATTACCATCTTCATCTAAATAATCTGCTTTTCCGTAAGTATGCACAACAATACCTGTTTTCTTCAACTGGTCGATTAAGTTATATTTCACATCTTGTAGATAAGCGCCATAAACTCGCCTCGGCAGATAATCGTTATCACAATAATTGTATTTCTTAGCCGTCAACCAATCAGTTATACCTATCACATCATTAAATTGGGTGAGAGAATCTAATCTAGTATTCATTATGAAAACTTCTGGAACATCTTTATATGCAAATCCGACCTGGTTATGATCTTTTGAAAATATCAGAATGGAACTAAGCTGACATTTATATTGTAATAAATGTTTAAGTATTGAAATGCAACCTGCTCCACTACCTATAATTCCTATATTCATAATTATAATAACTCCATTCAGATCCCCACCGAAAGGTATCTTTCTGTTTGACTAGCAGCTATTGTTAGTATTTTTTTTCCTTTATTTTCTTCCCTACTCGCCAATTCAATAGCACAATGCAAAGAAGCACCAGACGAAATACCTATTAACAACCCTTCACTTTCTATAATCTTTCTGGTAGTTTGGAAAGCAGAATTTTCATCAATAATATACACTTCATCAATAATATTCCGGTCCACAGTATTAGCGATTATTCCAGGGCCAATTCCCAATACACCATGGTTAGAATTGATCTCATCTAAAGGAGTCGTCTGACTTAAAACAGCAGCACTTTTAGGTTCAATCGCAACGATATATGTATCCGAACGATATTTTTTAAGAGTGTTCCCTATACCATTACAATGCCCACCAGTCCCAATACCTGCGATAAATATATCTGGAGTACCATTAAAAAAATTGATAATTTCATTGCCGGTTTGATAATGTGCTTGAGGATTATTAAGATTATTCCCTTGGTCGACAAGAAAATAGTTAGCCTTTTTTGAGAGCATTTGTGCTTTTTTTACCGCTCCAGCATAGTTTTCACCACTTGGCGTGAGGATAATTTCTGCTCCTAACAGAGTTAATAACTTTTTACGCTCTTCAGAAACATATTCTGGCATCACAATAATAAGCTTTAGTCCCATAGATGCACATATCCCGGCAAGAGAGATACCAGTATTACCCGTTGTTGCCTCAACAATCGTAGTTTGTGAATCTATCTGCCCATTTTTTATAGCTGATTCAAGCATTGACTTGGCTGCTCTATCTTTAATAGAACCCCAAGGATTAAGAAATTCTAATTTCACATAAATATCTGCATATAAATCTTTTGAGATCTTTTCCAACTTTACAATTGGTGTATTTCCAACCACATCATGTAATAACATTTAATTTCCCCCATTTAGTTCTAAATTATATAAACTTATATAGATTACTAAAACGTACACTTTAGCATAACAAACCTCCTATCTCATTGATATTCATTAAAAACAATTCAAACAAATGATATAATTACAATACTTTTAAAATGTGGAATTATATCATTTCAAGCCATATCAATTAGTTAATGAAACTTGTATATTTCTAACTGCCATTTCAAATAAATAAAATTTAAACCTTTTAATATATAACAAATATTAAATAATTTTCTAAAAGAAAAATAACAAAAACATTAACAAGATCACAAAAAAACAAGCACCACGCGGTTTTTCAATCCATCAATCAATTGCAATTAGTGCATCCATTACCAGAGCGATATAACAAAATTATATTTAAATAAAAATAATTGTGAAAATATTTATATATATATTTTTAATGTAGTTGTTTGCACTAATAGATTAACTTCATAATTTAAAGGGTAATAACACGCCTACTTAACTAACTTTAGATCTGTTTAAAAACAGCCAATTTAGAGGCATGTAAATTCAGGTTCGGCTTTTTGGGTTAGAAGGTATAGGCAATCAATCCGGCCGCTATTTCCAAGAGAAAACTTATCGAACTACGATATCTCGAATGTTCCATTTGAAACATATTTAACCGACAAAATACCATTTCAATTAGAAATCATTTCACTCTGATCGTACTTCAGGTATTTAGTTCTCTTCTTAAGCGAAGTTCAAGTTAACTATATAAATATAATCGAAACTTATAAATAATTATATTTAGATATCATCATATTTAAAAAAAGATTCGTGATAGGAAATACGTACATAATGAACATTTTATTGATGGAAAATAAAATGGCTCTAATGAGATAGGCAACTACTCTGGTACTGTTTTAACACAATAAATCTATTGCAATTATGCGGTATAACAGTACCAGTTACCTTTAAAATATATCTCAGCTAAATTAACATCAGAGATTTTACAAGTCACTTATTCATTACCGGAATATTCCCCCGTAACCAACTGCCTAATTTACGCTGGTAAAATGGCTGTGTATGCTGAATCAAATAATGGCTGATACCACGTTCCTTTTCATCAACCAGGCAGAAGTCAATCGGTTCTTCTTCAGAGGTGTATTCGCAGGCAATACCGCCAGCTTCTTGAATTAGCTGTTCAATCTCATCCTCCGTGCCATTCATTTCCAGCCCAATTAATAAATTAGGTTTTTCATCCACATTTTTATCATGGGCCTGGATGATAAAAGCACGACGGACAGGTTTACGCTGACTAAATAAACTGACCAGAGCTTCAATGAGCTGTGAAGGATATTCTTCCGGCTGGCTAAGTGTTATCGCGCTGCCACTTGGCACATCAACTTCAACCGAAACTAATTCATTTAATGAACTCATAAAAATCTCCAATCAGTTTTTTTATATAAAATGGATTTATTTCGCTTTCGCCAACAACAAATTAGCAATCGAGCGAACCCCATAACCTGTTGCACCAGCCGACCAATGTTCTACCGCAGATTTACGGTAAGTTGCAGAGCAGTCAATATGAACCCAGCCCTTTTGGTATTCTTCCACAAAGTGAGACAAGAAAGCCGCCGCAGTACTGGCACCGGCACTATGTGATGGTGCAGCCACATTGTTCAAGTCAGCAAAATTCGATGGCAGTTGGCTACGATGAAATTCAGCCAATGGCAGACGCCAGAATAATTCATTTTCAGATTCTGATGCAGCCAACAGATCCGCCGCCAGTTTATCATCAAAGCTGAATACACAGTGATAGTCATTACCCACAGCCGTTTTCGCTGCGCCAGTCAGGGTCGCCGCATCAATGATTAACTTCGCTTTCTCTCTGCTGGCATCAATTAAACCATCAGCCAGCACTAAACGACCTTCCGCATCCGTGTTCATGACTTCAACAGATTTACCATTACGGTAACGGATAATATCACCCAGTTTAAAGGCATTACCACTGACCATGTTATCTGCAATACAGAGGAACAGTTTAACGCGCTGTTTCAGGCCACGGCTGATTGCCAATGCCAGCGCACCTGCCAACGTTGCCGCTCCGCCCATATCTGATTTCATGGAGTCCATAAAAGAAGATTGTTTCAGGCTGTAGCCACCGGTATCAAATGTGATGCCTTTACCCACCAAGCAGGCGAATACCGGCGCGTGTGGGTTGTCAGTCGGGTTGTAATCCAGCGCCAACAAAATCGGATCACGGGAAGAGCCTCGGCCAACAGTATGAATACCAGCATAACCCTGTTCACGTAAATCTTCGCCTTTAGTAATGCGATAATTTACCGCTTCACCAGCAACGCCACACATCAGGTCAATAGCACGCTTCGCTAATTGTTCCGGCCCAAGCTCTTCCGCCGACATATTGATGGTGTCACGCACCCAATCAATAATTCTAATTCTGCTTTCCAGTTCTTGTTTTTCAGCCGCCGGCAATTGAGGCCATTCAATAGAACGGCTGCCTTTTGGCGCCCGGAAGCCTTGCCAGAATGCCCAACTTTTTTCTAAATCCCAGCCTTCGCCAACCAAAGCTACATGACGAATTCCCTGACCATCAATTTTACGCCCGGCACGTTGAATCGCACCCAATTTGCCTTTACCAGTCAGATGAATCGTCATCCCTTGCTCACTCGAACTAATCAGCGCTTTTTCACCCCAGCAAGCTGCTGCTGGCTCATAAGACAGTGTTATTGGCATGATTTGTTTAGTCATTCTTTTCTCACCTCTTATTATTCACCGCTTGATGGCAGCCAGGATTTTATTCAGACTTCCACCCATATCATTATTCATTCGTCTGCCAGATATTAACCCTATAAAAAAACTGGCTAAAGCCAGTTTTTCATTAAAGCTCAGACTACCTTAAAACTGTGACAGATAAATAACAAATTAATGCTATTTGTTACTCAAACTCATCCAGCCAGACCAAAAGAATAGCTTCCAGAACTTTTTCATTGGATTTTTCAGGCGCATCATCAAAATCATCCAGATCACAAATCCATTGATGCATATCAGTAAAGCGAACTGTTTTTGGATCCAAATCAGGAAATTTGTCAAACAACGCTTCACCGATTTCACGGCTATCAGACCATTTCAGGCTCATTGATATTTCTCCTGCCAATCAGTGCTCACGGGCATGGTTAATGGTGTATTTTGGAATTTCGACAACCAAATCTTCGTCCGAGACTCTGGCCTGACAACTCAGACGACTTTCCGGTTCGAGCCCCCAGGCTTTATCCAGCATGTCATCTTCCAGTTCAGAACTCTCTTCCAGTGAATCGAAACCTTCACGAACGATACAGTGGCAAGTGGTGCAAGCACAGGATTTTTCACAAGCATGTTCAATCTCAATCCCATTGCGCAATGCAACATTCAGAATGGATTCCCCTTCTTTGGCTTCCAAAACTGCACCATCAGGGCAAAGATCGTTATGAGGTAAAAATATAATTTTCGGCATAATTAAATCTCGTCCACAGAATGGCCCGCCAACGCCCGACGAACAGATGAATCCATCCGGCGTGCAGCGAATTCCTGCGTTTGCTTATCCAGTTGTTTAATTGCGTTCTCAATCACTTCAGGATCACTCCCCTGAACGCTTTTTATAAGTGTTTCTACGGCAGTATCAATCGCCGCGTGTTCTTGTTCATTCAGCAGATCGGCATCTTTTTCTAACGCACTGGTGACACTTTCCAGTACCCGCGCCGCTTCTACTTTTTGTTCTGCCAGTTTGCGCACATTGATATCTTCCTGAGCATTCGCCATAGAATCTTTTATCATGCGGGCGATTTCTTCATCAGACAAACCATAGGACGGTTTCACTTGAATAGAAGCTTCTGCACCAGTGGATTTTTCCAACGCGCTCACGCTCAACAGGCCATCAGCATCCACCTGGAACGTAACCCGGATATGAGCGCCACCCGCCGGTAACGGAGGAATGCCACGCAGGGTAAAACGGGCCAGTGAACGGCAATCACTCACCAATTCCCTTTCCCCTTGTACCACATGCATACTCATCGCACTCTGGCCGTCTTTGAAGGTAGTGAACTCCTGCGCTCTTGCAACCGGAATGGTTGTATTGCGTGGAATCACTTTTTCAACCAGCCCCCCCATTGTTTCCAACCCAAGTGACAGCGGAATAACATCCAACAGCAACATGTCGCTATCCGGTTTGTTACCCACCAAAATATCCGCTTGAATTGATGCGCCGACAGCAACAACTTTATCAGGATCAATGGAAGTCAACGGTTCACGGGCAAAAAATTCGCCAACCCTATGACGAACCAACGGTACGCGGGTTGAGCCGCCCACCATAACCACTTGTAAAACTTCGTCCGCAGAGACTTCAGCATCTTTCAACGCCCGGCGGCTTGCCAGCAAAGTTCGTTTTACCAATGGTGTAATCAGTGATTCAAATTCAGGACGGGTGATTTTTCCCTGCCAACCGGCAATGTTTATCTCTGCAACATCAGCATCACTCAAGGCAATTTTCACTTGAGCGGCAACGTCCAATAGCTGGCGTTGCAGACGATGGTCATCACGATTGCCAATACCCGCCTGTTCACGGATCCAGTCAGCCAGCATCGCATCGAAATCATCCCCACCAAGCGCGGTGTCGCCGCCGGTTGCCAGCACTTCAAAGACACCTCGGCTTAACCGGAGGATGGAAACATCAAAGGTACCGCCACCTAAATCATAAACCGCGATAACCCCTTCCTGACCAGAATCCAGCCCGTAGGCAATCGCAGCAGCGGTGGGTTCATTAAGCAGGCGCAGAACATGTAATCCGGCTAAACGCGCCGCGTCCTTTGTTCCCTGACGCTGGGCGTCATCAAAGTAGGCCGGAACGGTGATCACAACCCCATCAAGCTTACCATCCAGTGTTTCTTCTGCACGCTGTGCCAACAATTTAAGAATTTCAGAAGAAACCTGAATGGGATCGACCAAACCCGTCGCCGTATTGATTAACGGCAGACCGTTTTCACTCGCCTGAAATTGATAAGGAAGATTTGGGTAACGTTGCTGAATATCAGCCAGAGAACGCCCCATCATGCGCTTCACAGAACTGATGGTATTAACCGGATCATGCACCGCCTGTTGACGGGCCAGCCAGCCAATTTCAATACCATTCTCATGGTAGTGGACAACGGAAGGAAGCAGGTAACGGTTTTCGCTATCCATCAGAGTTTCCGCTTGCCCACTGCGAACAGTGGCAACTAATGAATGCGTCGTGCCTAAATCAATACCGGCAGCTAAACGACGTTGATGTGGTACAGCGGATAAACCCGGCTCGCTGATTTGTAATAAAGCCATATACGCTTTCCTTAAAAGTCGTCCAGTAAACGTTCTTCCAGTTGTTCAACCTGCTGCTGCAATTTATCCAGAAAACGCAATTTACGAACGGTATCGGCTGCCTGTTCCCACTGCTGATCATTCAATTGTTGTTCCATTTGCTGACTGCGGGTTTTAATCATCCCGTTCAGACGTTCAGCGAAATCAGCCAGTGCCGCTTCTGCATTCGCTTTACTTTCAATAAATTCCAACTCTTCCCGCAACATGAGCTGTTCCATCAGGAAAGTGTGGTCATTCATAGTGTGCTGCTCATTGGCTAAATCAAAACCATGCAGAGAGAGCATATATTCAGCGCGTTTTAGTGGATGTTTAAGCGTCTGATAGCCGTCATTGATAGTCGCTGCCTGCTGCAACGCCAGCGTTTTTTCACGCTCCGGCTGATTAGCAAAGCGATCAGGATGAAACTGACGCTGCAATTCCTGATAGCAGTATGTCAGCTGTTCACGGTCAATAGCATAACGAGCCGGCAGCCCGAATAAAGTGAAATAGTCCATAATCTAAACTTACTCTGGATTTGGCCGAAAAACGGAATTAAACGTTAAAACTTTCTCCACAACCACATTCGCTGGAAACATTCGGGTTGTTGAATTTAAAGCCTTCATTAAGGCCCTCTTTAACAAAATCCAGTTCTGTACCGTCGAGATAGACCATGCTCTTGCCGTCTATGATAACTTTGACGCCCCTCTCTTCAAACACGGTGTCGTCTTCGTTAATCATATCGGCAAATTCAAGCAGATATGCCATACCTGAGCAGCCTGATGTTCTGACGCCCAGACGCAAACCAACACCTTTTCCACGGTTACTCAGAAATGACGAAACGCGTTGTGCAGCACTTTCTGTAAGGGAAATTGACATACAACAACCTCACTTTTTAAAACCAGCAAAGGTGGATACTGGTTGGTATATAACAGCCAGCATCCACCAATATTTGTTTTCTATTTTCTTATTATCAAGGGCAATTACTTGCCCTGGCGCTTACTTTTGTAATCCGCAATGGCCGCTTTAATGGCATCTTCTGCCAGAATAGAGCAGTGAATCTTCACTGGCGGCAGTTCTAACTCATTTGCAATTTCAGTATTTTTGATCGATTCCGCCTGCTCCAGAGATTTGCCCTTCATCCACTCAGTGACTAAAGAGCTGGAAGCGATTGCAGAACCACAACCGTAAGTTTTGAAACGCGCATCTTCAATAATGCCTTCATTATTGACTTTGATTTGCAGTTTCATGACGTCACCACATGCAGGGGCACCGACCATGCCGCTGCCAACCGTTGGATCTTCATTATCGAAAGAACCGACGTTACGTGGATTTTCATAGTGATCAATTACTTTTTCGCTGTAAGCCATGATGTTATTACTCCTGAAACCGTCTGATTAGTGATGAGACCATTCGATACTGTTTAGATCCACACCTTGTTTGAACATTTCCCACAGTGGAGAGAGTTCACGCAGGCGGCCAATAGATTTGTGAATCAGTTCAATGGCATAGTCGATCTCTTCTTCCGTGGTAAAGCGCCCTAAAGAGAAACGGATAGAACTGTGAGCCAGTTCGTCATTCATACCCAGCGCACGCAATACGTAGGAGGGTTCCAGGCTGGCAGAAGTACATGCAGAACCAGAGGAAACCGCCAGATCTTTTAATGACATCATCAGTGATTCGCCTTCAACATAGTTGAAGCTGACATTCAGAATGTGTGGGGCGCCATGTTCCAAGTCGCCATTAAGGAAGACTTCTTCGATATCTTTAATACCCTGCCACAGGCGTAAACGCAGGCCACGCAGATGCTGAGATTCATTTTCCATTTCCTGCTTGGCAATACGGTAAGCTTCACCCATACCGACAATCTGGTGAACAGGCAAAGTACCGGAACGCATACCACGTTCATGACCGCCACCATGCTGTTGAGCTTCAATACGAATGCGTGGTTTGCGGCGAACATACAACGCGCCAATCCCCATCGGCCCATAAATTTTATGCGCAGAGAAAGACATCAGATCCACTTTCAGTTTGGTTAGGTCAATAGGTAATTTACCTACGCTCTGAGTCGCATCAACATGGAAAATGATACCGCGGCTACGGCACATTTCGCCGATAGCGGCGATATCCTGCACCACACCAATTTCATTGTTAACATGCATGATAGAAATCAGAATGGTGTCATCACGCACCGCGGCTTCCAGATCGTTTAAATCAATCAGTCCATTGCTCTGAGGTGCCAGATAAGTGACTGCAAATCCTTCACGCTCTAACTGACGGCAAGTATCCAGAACCGCTTTATGTTCGGTTTTGCTGGTGATGATATGCTTGCCCTTTTTCTGATAAAAATTAGCAGCACCTTTAATAGCAAGATTGTCAGATTCCGTTGCGCCGGAAGTGAAAACAATCTCACGGGGATCGGCACCCACTAAATCAGCAATCTGATTACGGGCAATATCAACCGCTTCTTCAGCCTGCCAGCCAAAACGGTGAGAACGGGAAGCCGGGTTACCAAATACCCCGTCCATGGTCAGATAATGCATCATCTTTTCAGCCACACGCGGATCAACCGGTGTTGTCGCTGAGTAATCTAAATAAATTGGTAATTTCATTGCTCATATGCTCCCTACTTCTAATACTTCAATTCATCACAAGCTCTGCTTATGCGCGCAGATTAACATTAATTGTTTCTTGTGCTCTGCCGTGAGGTGCGCGGCGCTTATCGTTATCCTGGCGGTCAGCAACGTCTAATACTTCTTGGTTATTAACTAATTCTTCTAAACTGATGCTACTCAGGAAACCGGTAATACGGTCACTTAAATCGCGCCATAAAGTATGAGTCAGACAGCGATCACCGCCCTGACACCCTTCTCTGCCCTGGCAACGCGTCGCGTCTACCGATTCATCAACAGCGAAAATAACTTCGGAGACGACAATTTTCCCGGCATCTCTGCCCAGTAAATAACCACCACCCGGACCACGGACACTTGAAACCAGACCATTTTTGCGCAAGCGAGAGAATAACTGCTCAAGATAAGAGAGGGAAATACCCTGACGTTCAGAGATGTCGGCCAGTGGTACTGGACCTTCCTGTGAGTGTAACGCCACATCAAGCATGGCAGTTACTGCATAACGCCCTTTAGATGTCAATCTCATAAATGATTACCCCGTGGTGAAATATGACGAAATTGTGTCATTCCTGAGTGTTTTAGTCAACTATTTAACCGAGTGATTTACTCAACTATTTTTTTGCCCATTTTTCAATGGAGGTCAGGATACCACGCAGAATATTCAGCTCCTGCGTCTCAGGCCGGGCGCGGGTAAAAAGCCGTCTTAACTTATTGATTATTTGACCAGGATGGGCTTTCCTAATGAAACCAGCATCATATAACACACGTTCAAGATGATGATAAAAACGTTCCATATCATCAACTAATGGATATTCGGTCTCATCTGTTTTCTGCTCAGGTTTATCCTGACACGCCAGATATGCCATACGAATTTCATAACTGACAAGCTGGACAGCCATAGCCAAATTTAACGAACTGTATTCCGGGTTAGTCGGGATATTCAGATGATAATGACACTTTTGCAATTCTTCATTCGTCAGCCCTACACGCTCACGTCCGAAGATAATTGCTACCGGCGCATGTTGAGCTTCCTGCACGCTGCGCTCGCCACATTCACGGGGTTCGACCATCGGCCATGAGAGGGTCCTTGAACGGGCGCTGGTGCCAATCACCAGTTCACAACCAGCCAGAGCTTTATCCAGACTATCAACAATAGTCGCATTACCAATAACATCGCTGGCGCCAGCAGAAAGCGCAATCGCATGGGAATCTGGCTGAACCAGTGGATTAACCAGATAAAGGTTTGTTAATCCCATAGTTTTCATTGCCCGGGCGGTTGAACCCATATTCCCGGTGTGGGAAGTTTCAACCAGGATAATGCGGATATTTTCTAACATGACAACTTCTGGATTAGTTATAAGATCCAAATATCTTAACACAGCGTTAGTCATTTTTCCGAACTACTGCTATACTGCGCGCCGATTAATTATCCGTTCTTTAACATCCTGGTGGAAGATATCCCATGCATCCGATGCTGACCATCGCCATACGTGCGGCGCGTAAAGCCGGCAACCTGATTGCCAAAAATTATGAAACTCCCGATGCGGTTGAAGCTAGCCAAAAAGGCAATAACGACTTTGTCACCAACGTTGACAAAGCCGCAGAAGCGCTCATTATCGACGTTATCCGCAAATCTTATCCTAAACACTCAATCATTACTGAAGAGAGTGGCGAATTGCTAGGCGAAGATGATGATATTCAATGGGTAATCGATCCACTGGATGGCACCACTAACTTTATCAAACGTCTCCCCCACTTTGCCGTTTCTATTGCAGTACGCATCAAAGGCCGTACTGAAGTTGCTGTTGTTTATGATCCAATGCGTAACGAACTTTTCTCCGCAGTCCGTGGTCAGGGTGCTCAGTTGAATAGCTACCGTCTGCGTGGCACTAATGCCCGCGATCTGGATGGCACTGTTCTGGCGACAGGTTTCCCATTCAAAGCAAAACAACATTCCACTGTTTATATTAACACCTTGGGCAAATTGTTTGTTCGTTGTGCTGATTTCCGCCGTACCGGTTCGGCAGCGCTGGATTTAGCTTATGTTGCAGCAGGCCGGGTTGATGGCTTCTTTGAAATTGGCCTGAAACCGTGGGATTTTATGGGTGGCGAGCTGTTAGTACGTGAATCCGGCGGTATCATAACCGATTTCGTTGGTGGTCATAATTACATTCATTCCGGCAACATGGTTGCAGGTAATCCACGCGTGGTTAAAGATATTTTGGCCGAAATGCGTGATGAGTTATCAGAAGCATTGAAACGTTAATTCAAAGTCGATCTTAAAGCAGGAATTGCAGGCGATATCCTTTAAGCCTGCAATTCCATATTTACCTCGAAAGGGTACTTTCACCGACATAACATAAAGACGCATAGGTAGCTACACATCTCAGAACCCTCTTTAGCTCACCTTTATAATCAACCAAGCCAGCCACGTGAAAAGACAGATGCTCTGCCACCGGACTAAGTTTTTGTGTTTCGCTCTGATAGTCAACTTGGTAGCCTTCTTTTCCGCAGATTAACCACTGGAATCCCTGAGAACTGAATTAACACAGATGTCCCACCAAATCACCTCCCTGCCAATCACATGAATCAATGCCTTGCCCAGTTCCCGTGCTTCAATCCGGTTGATACTAGTCAATGCATCCAGATGAGTTTACCGGGCAAGCCGGTCCTCAGAGCCAAGTGATACCCGGTATTATCCGTCAGTGAGTATGCCACCAGGACTATTGGCTAACCGGAAGCGGCATCAACCAACAGGCTGGTTTGTAGTTAACCCGAATTCCTCTTAAGCCATCACTGGAAAATCGTCTTCTGAATAGAAATTTTTAAGTGATGGCTTTTTCAATTTAAGGCTGTAAGCAATCACACCCCCTAAAACAGTCAACAGAAATCCTTTTATACTTCGGTGGCGCGAGTGTTCTATTTGAGAAATGATTTTTAATTGCCCATTAATTGTTTCAATGATAAAGCGCTTTTATAACATTACCCTATCCCATTCAGCTTGCATGTGAGCTTTCATATTTCGGCGCTTTTTGGTGATGAAAGTGATCCCCGTTTTAGCTAAATCGTCAGCCAGTTCCTGACTGAGATAACCTTTATCACCATAAAGAGAACCCGTTAATTTTTTTGTTAATTCATGAACAGGTTCCCGATCATCCACATTACCCGCCGTCACTTTAAGCGCCAGAATTTCCTCCTGATGGTTTATAACCAAGTGTAATTTGAAACCGTAAAACCAACCCATTGAGGTTTTTCCTCGTTGCGCTATCCCTTCAAAGACTTTATGGCGGGGAATACGGATGTTATGACAAACGCGCAGACTCGTGGGATCAATAAAAGCAATGCCTGTCGGTTTCCCTTTTAATTGCGTCAGATAACTGCATAGTGGCATCAAAACAGAAAGGGCGACACTAATAAAACGGGTATAACTGAGCAAGGAGGGAAAATCGTTGTGGTGATATTTCCAAATATGCGCCAGATAAAAATGTTTAAAATCACGGTTAGTTATATACTTTCCAACCCAAAAACCGAGCCTTAATCTAACACTCACTGAAATGGATTGTCTTATACAAATCTAAGGTTACCTATGCTGCCAGAATCCCGGTATTGGTTTTTTTAGGAACAGAAAAACTTCGTTGAGCAGTTAAATTAAATAACCTATTCAACAGTTTCCAATTTAAATTCGGGTGAATAACGTTTCATTTGTGACTCCAAAGCCTCCAGCAGGTGAAGTGACCCCAAAAAATTCTATCTAAGGAAAAACAAAACAGGTTTTTATAACTAAGAGAGTATTTACCATAGCAAGTTTAGTTAATAAATAATCGACTACTTAATATTTAGTTTAATTATTAAACAAATAACTAATTATTTATAATATTAGTAGAAAAAATTATGAATTTATAAAAAATTAAAATTATAAGAAATATTTTAATATGTTATTTTCAAATAATTACCAAAAGATAAATCTTATTTTTATATATAATTAATGAGTGTAGTGTTTAATTAATTTTTAACTAGTTATATTTTCCACCTTAAACTATATCTTAATATATTATTACAATAACTTGAGATTAAAGATGTATATAAAAATACTTAGAATCTATCCCAATAGGGTTTTGTTCCAGACTATAATCCCGCATACAAAATGTAACATAGCTTCATAGTTTTCGACCTTCTTTTCCCATCGGATTAGTATCCGGCGAAAGCGATTCATCCAGCTATGAGTCCTCTCGACAACCCATCTTTGAGCTTTAAAGTCCGTATTCTGGCAGGCATCTGATTCTTCCTTGCGAGACTGGATGTACGGCTCGTAGTGCCGACTCTGTAGATAGCCTCTCAGCCATTCAGCATCAAGCGTATCCGCAACGAGTTTGATATCGTGCGTATTTGCCGCGGCAACAACGAGTGAAAGAGGAAGCCCTTTAGCATCTGTCATGAGGCTGCGTTTTATGTTCGGGGATAAGTGGCGCCATTTTTCCCCAAAGTTCATCACTGAGCCGCCATTTGTTGTTTGCCATATTCTCTATACCTTCAGAAATTATCCGTTATAGAATATGACAATTCCTTTTGGGATAGGTTCTTAGTAAAAAAATAGAAAAACTGAAAAAACAGGACAATATTTTGAGTTCATTACATTAAATCGTATTCGAGGACAATATCCTTTAGCTAAACTAAATGACTTAGAAAACTCTGAACCTGTTGTCGTTTGGTGTAGTAATGATTACTTAGGAATGTCTCAACATCCAGTCGTTGTTGAAGCTATGCATAATGCCATTGATTCGTTTGGCGCTGGTTCAGGTGGGTCTCGTAATATCGGAGGTACCCATTATCATTATGAAGCATTAGAATCTTCACTAGCTGAATGGCATGGCAAAGAGTCTGCACTAGTATTTCCAACAGGATATGGCTCAAATGATGCAACATTACAATGTTTACTAGGTTTGTATGAAAACTGTATGGTTTTTTCTGACGAACGTAATCACGCATCTATTATTAATGGCATACGTTGCTCAAAGGCAGAGCGTAAAATATTTAGACATAACGACACTCAACATTTAGAAGAATTACTTAAGAAACAACCATATGAACGCCTAAAATTAATTGTTTTTGAATCTATTTACTCTATGGATGGTGATATTGCTCCAATTAAAGAAATTGTAAGACTTGCTAAAAAATATAATGCTTTAATATTTCTTGATGAAGTACATGCTATTGGTATGTACGGAGTTAGGGGAGCAGGAATAGCTGCTGGTTTAAATATCTCAGGGTCAATTGATATTATTCAGGGGACTATGGCTAAAGGGATTGGTATTATTGGAGGATATATTACTGGTTCTAAACCTATTATTGATGCAATTCGCTCTTTCGCCTCAGGATTTATATTTACGACTTCATTACCACCAGCTATAGTGGCAGCATGTTATGCAAGTATTGAGTACTTAAAGAACTCCGATATAGAAAGAAAAAAATTACATAAAAAAACTGAAATGCTAAGAGACTCTTTCAGCAGAGCAGGAATTCCAATCATGAATTCTAGTGAAACACACATATTACCTGTATTAATTGGGGATTCTGTAAAATGCAAAGCTGCTGCGCGTCAGCTACTTGATATACATAATATTTATCTACAACCAATTAACTCACCGACTGTACCAGTTGGAACAGAAAGATTTAGAGTAAATATTACTCCTAATCATTCAGAAGAACAAATATCACAGTTAACTAATGCTTTGATTGAAATATTTCTCAAGTTTAATATACCTTTTTTGGGTAATAGAAAAATTACTGGATAATAATCCCTGAAATTAGATAATAAGTGTAATTTCTCAGAATAGAGGTCAGTTATCTTAACAAAGCTAACCCTTGAAATTTTTTAGGATCGCAAATTACATATTGGACAAAAATAGCATTCTTATATACATATTAGGAGCTACGACTATACATAATGAATATTTTATTGTCATTTGCACTGTAGTGATCTTAGTAAACAACTTCTTGTTATAGAAAAATGAACAATGAATTATGTTAAACCACAAAAAATACCATGTGTTTATGGTTTGTTGATGTGTTATAAATAATTATTTAATGGCATAATTATTTGGTATGATTTTTCCAAGAACGCTACTATAACCATCATGCCAAGAACTATTAACGATGTTGCACTTATTATGTGAATCCAAGTTGTCAATGTAAAATAGATATTACTTTATTTAAAAAAATATATGCTTAGACATCCTGTTAATAAGTTCATATCAAGATACTCTGACTAGTCACTATTTTATTAAAAAAATAGTAAAAGTAACCTCTTGTGAATAAAGTAGTTAATTTGAAGCATTTAAGTCATGGGTAGATTATTTGAAGAGAGGTGCAAAGACAGAGCGGTTCATGCTCTATATAAAATATATATTCAGGTAATAAGTAAGTACTTATGCTGCTGTTCAAAAATTTCTATACTTTTAAAAAAATATATTCATTAAAAAATAATTAATGGAGTTGATAATAATGCTAGAAAAATTGTCTATTCGTAAAGCTACAATTCAAGATATTGAAGATCTAGTTGAATTAAGAAAGGTATTATTATCCAGTGGTGACACACACTACGCTGCTAAAAATGAAGAAGATGATCTAGCCTGGCAGAATGCGTATAAGGGTTGGATTAAAGAGCATGTTTCAAACGAAAATATCTTAATTTTAGTAGGGCAATATGGTGAAGATACAAATATTTGCTCATGTGTTATTGGAATAATTGATTTACGTGCACCTATCGCAGGTGCACTTAATGGACGAGTTGGTTGGGGACAATCTCTTGTAGTACGTAAAGATAGGAGAGGTTTAGGAATTGCTGAAGCTATGATGGAGTGTTTTCATAACTGGTTTAGAGAGCAAGGTGTTCATAAGGTTGTTATTCAATCCAGCAAAGTAGCGGAAGAATTTAATAAAAATAGAGGTTATTTACAAACTGGCGAACAATTGCTATTTAAAATCATCGAATAGGAGAATGATACGATGAAAGTTTTAATTATCGGAATGGGATTTTCAGGGAAAATGTTCCTTGAAGCATTTCATAAAATCTCTCACCTGTATAATCTGGATATTAATATTGCCTATACTTCTAGAACCAAAAAGAATATTGACTTAATCTATTACCCTAGTGTAAATTCGTCTTTGAGATTATTTAATCCAGAAATATTAGTTATATCTGTCAATGATGAAAACCATGGAGAAATATTATCTTCAATTAAAAATTATAGAGGATTCATTATATGTGAGAAACCCTTTGTAGACCCTAACTTCGAATTAAGTAAAGCACGTGATTTATTAGGGGCTGCATCAGGCTTCTGTTTAAATATGGTGGCAAGATATTCACAAGCCGCACGGTTGTTAAAAACTTATGTAAATGAAAATAATTTAAAATTAATAAGAGCAAATTTTCTATGGAAAAAAAATAGAATTAATGATTATCGTCCAACAACGGGAATTATTAGTGAAATTATACATCCATTAGATCTAATTCAATGGATTAACCTTGATTATTCATTAAATTTAAATTACATTCAAGGTATAAAATCTGACTATTCTATATCTGGAGACGAAATACCAGATAGCACTTTTATTATAGGTGAAATAAATGGGGCTGTAGTCACAGGATATAGTAGTTTTGTAAATCTATTTAGAAGAAGAGAACTAGACTTTGTTTTTCAAGATATACATAATAAATTAATTTTTTCCCAATTAGCTTTTGATACGCCAAACTGGTATGAAGATTCGGTAAGAATTTGGACGGAAACTAGTATTAAAACTGAAGAAATCTTATACTTTAATTCTCTTGCTCATGAATATAATGGAGATAGAAAAATAGAGAGAGTTGTTAATGTTGTCAAAGATATTACAGATTTTATTATGATGGGAAAAGAACCTATTTTTAACTTTCCTACTTTAGAGGATGCCATACGACTTCAAAAATTACTCAATGAAATTGATTCCAAGAAACCAAAATTCTATAAAGTAAAATATAATTTTTCAAAAGAAAGAATTTTATTAAGTGAAAAAAGTGGATTTGGGAGATTAGGGTAGAAAATAGGATCATGTATTTAATGTGTTGAAGCTATGGGGTGTTGATGTTTTGTTATTTTTATCTTAAGTTGGAAGTGGCATTTGGCACCAGAGGAGGAAAAAACGCCTTAGAGGGCGAGCAAATTGGCCTAAATAGGAAAAATGGCTCACAACATTTTTCATCATGAAAAAACAAGCCTATCATTTTAAACAGGACTTGTCAGTTGCCTAGAGCCTGTATTACAGGCCTCCGCCATCAATATGGCGCAAATACTGATATTCATATCTTTAACACGAACAGAACCTTCTGATACATGGGTAAATACTTCTGTGAATTTAGTTCGTGCATCAATTTCCAATATGGGTTCCAGTAAATCAACTCGTGACAACATGTCAGTCACCTGATTACGTAGCTCAATGAAAGAAGGTGATTCTTCAAGTATCGTCAATAGGACTCAAAACCAGTCCCATTCTTTGGTCATCCCCACTATTAGTAAATCTTATCGCCGGATTATCAGGCAGACTTTTCAGCACAGCACGATTGCCTGATCAAATTCTTCAGCCATTGCCGCCAGTTATGGGTTCAGGAGCAGATGAAAAACCAAGAGAATATAGCGAATCACATGCTTGCCACTCACTACCGTCTAAAAGGCTATTTTCGTGAATCAGCATATCCAAGCACCAATCAACAAAACACCTCCACACACTTTCTAACCGACGCAAGGACTGCTTGAAATTGGACATTCTCAGCAATATTAATAATGTCTTTCTTCCTGTACCGCTTCGATCGCAGTTTTGACCTCATCCGCTCTAACACCAGAAAAATCCTCCAATAAGGAGAGCTGATTTTCAATCATGATCTTGCCGATTAATTGATAGTGAATCGACTCAGACTTTTGAAGTGTATTTAATTAAAGCCATGTTGAGTTAAAAACGGCGAAATATTAATTTCTTAGAATTACACTTCCCCAAAATTAACAACTGAAGAGTAAAATTTACGATCAAGTATTTAGTTAAATAACTATTTAGTGATTAAAATATCATTTTGTAAGCTGGTTCATAAGGTAACTTTAGTGTTATCAGACGTAAATACAAAGTGGGCTTCCATTTTATATAAAAAACAATCAAACACTGCTTTTTAATAATTTCATCCTTTCAATACTTCATGATCAATAGAATAGAGGGTGTGTGTTTTTTTATCTTGATTTAGTATTTTTATGACCAAATCAACCACATAAAATAAGTTAGATCCAGCCCTAGTACTACAGCCGTAGATACCAGAAAGTTGCATTTTCCTTGATGCTCACAACTCTGAGAAACCGCATGAATTAAGCTTTTCTATGAGTGTCTTTTCTGTTGAAAAAAGTAAGTACGACTGTAGTACTAGGACTAAATTGTACTATACAAGGAAATCCTAAATACATATTTTGATAACAGGACAGATAAATGAAGAAATGATAAGGAATATGTGAAATGTCAGGAAAAACATGAGCATTTGTATAATCAATTATCTTCGAGAAATATGAAGTAAAAGCGCTAAGAATCTGAACTGATAGCACTCATCTGGAACGAAATTAACGCCGCCTTCTATGAAGGCGGATTTTTACTTAGTATTTACTATCTTAAAAGCATTACTTTTCATACTATAGAACTGAAGGCCTAATGAAATCACCATAGAGAGAACTGCAAAATAAATTAGAGCCATGGTCCCCATTCCCAGAGATATAACTACGCCACCCAATGAGGCTCCTACCGAACTTCCTAGATAGTTAACCGAACTATTGAGAGCAACGGCAGCACTTCCGTGTTTAGGCTGATAAGATAATAAAATGTGTTGCTGAGGAGCTCCTGATGCCCATCCCATAGCCCCCCATATGAAAAACGGCAAATATTTTATAAACGATAGATTAATCATTACTGGGATGCATATGACAGAGCATGTTAGAATAATTAAAATAATTGTCATTAAAATTTTTGGCGCTTTAAAGTAGTCAATTAAATATCCAATTGATATACTACCAAACAAACCACCTAATCCCCAAGCCCATAAATATAATGCTAAATTACTTAAGTTATCAAGATCCTGTAATAATGGAGATAAATAGGTGTATAAACCTAAGCTTGCAATACTTGCAAAGAACGTTATTAATACAGTGACAGCCACTCTTTTATCTAAAAACATTGCAATTCTTTCTTTCATAGCCGGTGGCGCAATAACTGGAACATGTGGTAAAAATTTAAAGATACTTAAAGCTGAAATTAAACTAAGAAGAACGACAAACCACATTGCAGATTGCCAATTCAATTGGTCAGCGATATAAAGCCCCATAGGAACACCTAATACAGTCCCCATACTCATACCACCTATCGTTAAGCCAAGTGCCCGCCCTTTCTTTTCCACAGGCACTAGCATAGTTGCTCCAGCCACAGCTAATGGTGAAAATAAACCGGCACCAACACCGGCAATCGCTCTTGATATCAAAAACACAGAGAAATTTGGAGAAACTGCGGTTAATGCATTCGCAAGTCCAAAAATTATTATAGAAGTTAATAGGACTTTTTTTATAGGTTTACCTGCTAAAAGCGAAGCAAATAGTGGGGCAGATATTGCATAACATAAAGTAAATATACTTACAGACTGTCCTACTTGAGAAACGCTTTTTTGATAACTATCACTAATTCCCGGCACAAGTCCAGCGATAATATAGGCATCAAAACCCAGAGCAAACATACCTATAGCTAAAAAAAGAACTTTTTTCATAGTGTTGCCATCCTTACATAGTTAACAATACCATAACAAATGAATTTTATGCATTATGATTGACTAACCTTTTTTTAATATATAAATCAATATATTATGTAGCTAAGTGCAAATCATAAGTAACTGCTTCTAATACCGCTACACCTGCGCAAACATTGTGCCACAAATCATGGAGCATTTCTCATCTTACAGGCTATGATAACAAGCCTCTCAGCTTGTAGTGGTAGACAACAAAATAATCACTATCAGTTATTAAATGATCTATTACTCGGAACGGATAATTAAATCACACTTTCTTATATTCCTTGAAATACATTTTGCCCCATCAGTCTTTTTGATGGGGAAGATAATTATCCTGACAAAGGGATGCCACTTACAATTGTACAACCATCTTTCTAAGAATGTTTATAAGACACTCTTATAGTTGTTTTAAACTCTCTCCTAAATAACTTCATATAAATCAAAGAATATTCAGATCTTATTAAAATAATGTAATCCTAATTAATTGTTAATCATCTAATCACCGGCACTTTGATGCATGGCCGTCTTTCAGTCTCGTATGTTGTTTGATCACGTTTAATAATACCCGGTTAAATAACGCTATATGTGCCGCCCCACCTAAACCTTTAAGTAATAATTCATCTTCCCGAAAAGTGATATTCAGTACCCAGTGCAGTTTATTCTTGATCCCCCCTGCCGCCTAATCGCTTTTGCTACCACTTCAGCATCTAATGGTAATGAACTCACATACCTACGTGAATCACAATAAGTTTCTCCCTTTCCCTCTCTCACAGGTCACTTCTATCAAACTGTGTATGAATAACCAGCAGCGTTGAAGTACCTCGGGGAGATCTGCGCTGATTTGCATCACGGTGCTTTGTTCTGTACGACCGAGTCCCTTATTTTTCTCGGTAAACTCAATGAGTTCATCACTATCATAATGGCTGGTAAAACGAGATTTAACAAACTTATGGCGCTATTTTTGATGGCCTTTTATTCGTACAATAAAGTCACCCCCGACGCTGAGTGACAAGATTGAGGGTTTCCGTCTGGCAATGTAAAAGCATCCAACGTAACGTAACTCCATCAAGAACAAGTAATTTAATGAGTCATATAGCTACAGTCCCTTATTTACCTTTGCCAGCTCCCCACTACGTTTTTCCATCAATCACGATGACATTTTTCCCTTCGCTGATCCGACGATGATTGATCCAAGGATGTAGGGCTTCAATCAAGGCATCACTATCAATGGCCTTGATAATATTTAGCGATACAGTGTCGGCGGGGAATGTCGTGAGTAAAAGCAAAGTGCTGTTTAAGCCACTTAAATTGTCACTCGCCAAATCCCTGAACAGATTTCCAGCCAGAAACACCACTCAAAATAGCCGCGAAGACCAGAAAAATAACATCTATTAATTCATGTTTTTTTATTGATGTCAGCACACGGGGTGGGTATATCATTGATATATTTCAAAATAGTTATCGTCAAGCCCACTTTTTTATGAAAGATGATGATCAGATTATTTTAATGATGAAAAGTTCCATAAAAAGTAAGATACCCCTGCTTCTGAGTCACAAAGCACGAAGGTGGGCAGAATGTCAATTGACAACAAAAAAGTCACTGATGAACTTTTTTGTTGCCATTTTAAACCTGAATTAATTTGCTAACCAATAAGCGGCTTCATAAGGTTGTAACTGCATATCTTTTGCAGGTAGCTGATGTTCAGGATAGTTCCCCATCAACTTAACCCATGAACAATCGGATAAAGAAGCGTCCAGCGACCATTCCTGCACTTCCGCACTGAGATTGGCGATAACCAGCAACACTTGGTCTTCCCAACGGCGAACATAACACCAAAGCGAAGGGTGAGATGGCAACAAATCTTCATAGCTGCCGTAGGTCAATACCGGATATTCCTTCCGCAGTTTTATTAAGCGCGCATAACAATGGAAAACCGAATCCTCATCCTGAATGGCATTTTGCGCATTCACTTCCTGGTAATCACTATTCAGCGCGAGCCACGGTTCTCCCTGAGTAAATCCAGCATTGGAAGTCGCATCCCATTGCATCGGCGTTCGCCCATTGTCGCGGGATTTTTTCGCTAAGACCGATAAGATTTTCTCTTTATCATCGCCTTGCTCAATCTTCTCCCGGTAAATATTTAAACTTTCTATGTCCCGGTAATCTTCAATTTGAGAAAAATCAGGGTTAGTCATCCCCAACTCTTCTCCTTGATAGATATAAGGGGTTCCCTGCATACCGTGCAGCACCATTGCCAACATTTTAGCGGATGGAACCCGCCAGACACCTTCACCACCAAAACGTGAAACAATACGCGGTTGATCGTGATTACACCAGAACAGCGCATTCCATGCCCGTTGATGCATACCTTGCTGCCACTTAGCAAAGATTTTTTTCAATTCAATAAAATCGGGCGGTGCTGTAACCCATTTTTCGCCATTGGGGTAATCAACTTTCAAGTGGTGAAAAGCAAAAACCATCGACAGCTCTTCACCATCTAATGAAGAGTAGCGTTGACAATTTTCCAGTGAAGTAGAAGACATTTCCCCTACCGTCATCACTCCCGCCGGCTGGAACGCTTCTCTGTTTATTTCTTGCAGAAATTCATGAATACGGGGACCGTCCGTATAGAACTGACGCCCATCCCCCTGCGTTGCTTCAGGAAAATCCTGCTGCTTAGAAACCAGGTTGATAACATCCAAACGGAAGCCATCAACGCCAAGATCAGCCCAGAATTCACAAATCTTTTTCAGCTCGGCCCGTACGGGTTCATGCTCCCAGTTGAGATCTGCCTGTTCAACGGCAAACAGGTGTAAATAATATTGTTGACTCGCTTCATGCCACTCCCAGGCACCTCCGCCAAATTTTGACGACCAATTATTGGGTGGAGTTCCAGGCACCCCATCCCGCCAGATGTAATATTGCCGGTAAGGACTATTAATATCCTGTGCTTGCCTGAACCAGGGATGTTGAGTCGAGGTATGGTTGAAAACAATATCCACAATCACACGAATATCACGCTGATGTGCTTCATCAACCATACGCTTAAAATCATCCATTGAGCCGTAAGCCGGATCAATCGCACAATAATCAGCAACATCATAACCGTTATCTACCTGTGGTGAGCAGTAAAAAGGCGTCACCCAGATAGCATCCACACCCAGTTTTTTCAGATAATCCAGCCGGTAAGTAATACCATTAAGATCGCCTGTTCCGCTACCGGTAGTATCCTGGAAACTCTTAGGATATATCTGATAGATAACACCTTGTAACCACCACGGAATGATTTTGTCCATCGAAAACGCCTTATCAATATATTTCTGAATTGAATAACCTAAATGGTTACTTTTATATCTGTTACTCAGATGAAGATTTTTTAACAGAATTATTCAACAGCTAACATACCGCTCATATTCTTCTTTCGATAAACAACCGTAGTCAGTACCAACGGAACAATAACGGCTACAAGCATAGCTAATGCGTAGATTGCCCAAAATTGCGGTTTGATCGAAAGGATACCGGGCAAGCCACCAACACCAATACCGTTTGCCAACACACCACTTAACCCACAAATCAACCCGGCCAAACCTGAACCAATCATGGCGCAGAGCATAGGGAATCGATATTTGATGTTAATACCATACATTGCCGGCTCAGTGACGCCTAAATAGGCGGAAATAGCGGCGGGTACAGACAATTCACGCTCATTACGCTTTTTGCTGATCAATATAATGCCAACGACCGCTGAACCCTGAGCAATATTGGATAATGCAATAATCGGCCAGATCGGTGTACCACCGATACTTTGAACCATCTGCATATCAATAGCTAATGTAGTTTGATGTATACCCGTGATAACCAAAGGCGCATAAAAGAATCCGAATAAAGCCGCACCGACAGGCGCAAAACTTCCCGTCATCAACGCCTTAACAACCCAGGCGACTCCGTCGCCAATTAACCGGCCAAACGGCCCAATAAGGCTATGTGCTAAAAAGGTTGCCAATATTAACGAAACTACCGGAACAACCACTAAATAAAGATAACTAGGAACCACCTTCTTTAATTGAATTTCAATCCACCCCAACGTAATACCCGCCAAAAGTGACGGAATAACCTGCGCCTGATAACCCACTTTTCCAATCGTGAACAGGCCAAAATTCCATATATCAGGGATCTGTTGCCCTAATTGATAAGCATTCATAAGTTGCGGAGATACCAGGGTTATTCCCAATATAATTCCTAATATCGGGGTTCCACCCATTGTTCTGACCGCAGACCAACAAATACCCACCGGCAGATAGAAGAATATTGCCTCTCCTAACAGCCATAAAAAATCATATATTGTTTTCCAAACAGGATATATTTGAGCTAAAGTTTTACCGTCACTAAAAGGAATATCACCAATAATATTACGGAAGCCCAAAATAAGACCGCCACTAATTAATGCCGGCAAGAGAGGAAAAAAGATTTCTGCAAACTGAGAAATGACACGTTCTTGCCATTTCATATTCTTTTTCTCAGCCTGTTTTATATCTTTTTTACTTAATTCAGTTTTATCAAGATAGCTATTTAAAACCTGATAATAATCACCAACATTCGTGCCTATCACGACCTGGAACTGCCCTGCATTGGTAAAGCAACCTTTAACCATCGGCAGATTTTTTATTTCATCCGGTTGAGCTCTAGTCGGTTCAACCAAAGAAAATCTCAACCGGGTAATACAATGCGTTACACTGGCTATATTTTCACAACCACCGATCAATGTAATTAATTTTTCTATGTCTTTATAATTTATTTTATTTTTCATAATAGCCAGTCATCATAAGTTAGTATCAACTATGTCATACTTAGTAAGATAATTTCATCCTAATATCATTTAGTTATGCTTGTCATGGGAACGTTCCCAAAAATGCGTTAACGATCACATTGAATCAACAATATTCTTATTTTTAAGCCAACTTACTCGAAATGATTACTTGCTGTTTAGGACATTTCTGGTTTATTTGAGCTATTAATTGACCAGCGGCATATTTACCAGCTTCACCATAACCCAAATCTACAGAGATCGTATCAGGGTACAAAAAGTTCAGCAAAGGAGTACTACCAATGCTGCCTATTTGTATATCTTCCCGGTTATTTTGTTGTAAATACTTATATGCGCCTAATGCCAAGCTATCGGTTGCACAAATTAAGGCCGTCGTTTCCTTTCTTAATACCTTGTCAACATGCTGAAAGCCACTCTGATAGTTTAAATCACATTGAATGGAAAGCGGGCGTAACGCCTTCTGTTCACAACAATTCAGATAGGATTGATGACGACGAAAACCTGTCGTGGCATCACAATCGCGTACACCAAGAAAACTGATCTCTCTATGACCTTGTTGATAAAGTTCATCCATTAATAAACGAACAGCACCAACGTCGTCATAGCATACAGAAGAAAAATCAGTATATTCGCGCGCAAATACCACTATTTTGTCACGCCAGGGCAAAAGGGATTCTTCCGGCAATCCGGTGAAACCAAACAAAATAACACCATCTGCATGACGTAATGCCAACTGACGCAGATGTTCCTGTAAAAGCTGGGGATCAAAATTACTTTCCATGATAATGGGGTCATAACCATGCTGATAAAACAGCGGCAACATCGCACTTATTGATAAATTTTCCGAAAAAGATCCCAATCGTGACACAATTAAAGCAATAATTTTGTCACTTTTCACTCGCATCGCTCTCGCTGATTTAGAGGGAATAAAGTTATTTTGATGAATAATTGTTTCAACTCTTTCACGTACTTGTGGACTAACGCTATTTTCGTTGTTTAATACCCGCGAGACGGTTGATTTACTGACATTAGCCAGACGTGCAATATCTTTTATTGTTAATTTATTCGACATGATATCTCATGAAAACATTATTATTAGAAGTATCCAGTTTCTTACAAAAATATCATAAGAAACTGAATTCATGTTGTTAATAATGATGAGCTTTAACCTGTGGTCGCAGGAAAATAGCAGGAAAAGCAACTAAGGCCATTACCCAGAAAATACCGCTGTGCAGATAATCATACATAAATCCTGCAACTACCGTCATAACAGCGATACCGCCCCCCATTGCCAGTGCAGAATAAGCCGCCTGCAAACGAACAATTTCCCCTTCCTTTCTCGCGCTGATAAAACGCATGGCTGCCAAATGGCAGACAGTGAACGTACCACAATGCAAGATTTGAATGATAATCAACACCGGTAATATCGTGAATGAGCCCATTAATCCCCAACGGACAACCCCACATATACCGGAAAGCAACAGAAGATTACGGGCATTCCAGCGCCGGAATAATTTATTACTCAGCGTAAAAATAATCACCTCAGCCACTACCCCCAACGACCAAAGATAACCAACTACCGCAGCGGAGTAACCTGCTTTTTCCCAGTAAATCGCACTGAAGCTGTAATATCCCGCGTGAGCGCCCTGCAATAAAGCCACGCATAGCAGGAACCGGCATACTGATTTTTCAGACAATAATTGTTTAAATGACACAACATCAACTTTAGCTGACTTGGCTTCACCAACAGGCATGATGGAGGGTTTAAGCAATGTCGCCAACAACGTTGACAAAACACTGAACAGTATGGTTATCAGAATAACCTGATGTCCCCAGACAGAGATCAATTCCCCGGTCAGCGCCGAGCTGATAATAAAGGCAATGGAACCCCAGACGCGTATTTTGCCATAATCAAAAGGAAATTGTTTTTGCCATGTTCCCGCCAATGCATCACTTAATGGCATCATCGGCGAAAAAAACAGGTTGAAACCAATCATAATGAACAGCAGCCATGCCCAGTGATTTCCCAATGTAAACCCGATAATAGAAATCAGGGTCAGCAATGCTAATACACGCAGCGCGAAAATAAGTTTTGCGGGATTTTTAACGGTAGGCGCGATTAATAAACTCCCCAGGAAACGGGAAACCAAGCCCGCACCCAATAAAATCCCCATCATATCGGGTTTTATTCCCTCACCCTGGAGCCAGACTGCCCAGAAAGGCAAAAATATCCCGTAAGAAAAGAAATACGTGAAATAATCTAACGCCAGCCAACGTGTCGACTGAATAACCATTAATCCTCCCTGGTTAAAAGTGCAAA
This sequence comes from Photorhabdus temperata, assembly GCF_025384845.1. Classification (NCBI taxonomy): domain Bacteria; kingdom Pseudomonadati; phylum Pseudomonadota; class Gammaproteobacteria; order Enterobacterales; family Morganellaceae; genus Photorhabdus; species Photorhabdus temperata. The sequence goes on from NZ_JAJAFX010000014.1 coordinate 70,099, forward strand.
AAACCCGCTCAAAACTAACTTGATTAGCTTAAGAAATTAAGATACCAAGGGCTATTCTAAGATGGACATTCCTACGGAAAATCCATCCGTCATTCCTCTAAATATCTCGCTTAAGCAAACAATGTCAGCCGGAGCAGGTTTTGTAATGACTTATTGAAATTATAATTTATGCGTAAACCGGATATTTTGCACAAATAGCCAGAACTTTTTGCTTAGTCGCTTCAATGATCGCTTCATCATTGATGTTGTCCAATACATCGCACATCCAGCCAGCCAATTCACACGCTTCAGCTTGTTTGAAACCACGGCGGGTAATCGCCGGCGTACCAACACGCACACCGGAAGTCACAAATGGGCTCTTCGGATCATTGGGTACACTGTTTTTATTTACCGTAATGTTGGCACGGCCCAGTGCAGCATCGGCATCTTTACCGGTGATGTTTTTGTCAACCAGATCCAGCAGGAACAGATGGTTCTCAGTACCACCGGAAACCACTTTGTAGCCGCGTTTCAGGAAGACTTCAACCATTGCTTTAGCGTTATCAGCAACCTGATGTTGATATGCTTTGAATTCCGGCTCCATTGCTTCTTTCAGTGCAACCGCTTTGCCGGCAATAACATGCATCAGAGGTCCACCCTGACAACCTGGGAATACAGAAGAATTCAGTTTCTTATACAGCTCTTCGTTACCACCTTTCGCCAGGATCAAACCACCCCGTGGACCCGCCAGTGTTTTATGCGTGGTAGTCGTCACGATGTGAGCATGAGGAACCGGGTTAGGATAAACGCCTGCGGCGATCAGGCCAGCGACGTGCGCCATATCAACGAACAAATAAGCACCAATGCTGTCTGCAATTTCACGCATTTTTGCCCAATCAACAACGCCGGAGTAAGCAGAAAAACCACCGATAATCATTTTTGGCTGGTGTTTTTGGGCTTGCGCCGCGATATCGTCATAATCAATTTTACCGCTGTCATCAATACCGTAAGGTACGATGTTATATAACTTACCAGAGAAGTTAACTGGAGAGCCATGAGTCAAATGACCGCCATGTGCCAGATTCATCCCCAACACAGTATCACCCGGTTGCAGCAAAGCCATATAAACCGCCGCATTCGCCTGAGAACCCGAATGTGGCTGAACGTTGGCATAATCAGCACCGAATAACGCTTTAGCACGATCAATCGCCAGTTGCTCAACAACGTCTACATATTCACAACCACCGTAGTAACGTTTACCCGGATAACCTTCAGCATATTTGTTAGTGAGCTGGGAGCCTTGTGCCTGCATGACTCTTGGACTGGTATAGTTTTCAGAGGCAATCAACTCGATATGTTCTTCCTGACGAACAACTTCTTGTTCCATCGCCTGCCATAGTTCGGGATCATAATTAGCAATATTCATTTCACGCTTTAACATTGGGTTCTCCAGACTCAGCTAACTTCTCTTCAAACAACACCCCAAAGGGCAGAATGGCACACAGTGTAAACCCTTTTCACTGAATGAGATAGTCTTGACAAAATATTTTACGCAAACGATTGCACATCAATTACAGCAAGGCATCGGTTCTTTACAGGCATAACAAAAACTTCCTGTATTTTCCCTCATTATCGGAATTTGTGACCTTGGTCAGCCCCCGCCTTAGTGTAAATATCTCCCAAGAATATTTTTTCACCATAAAGACCACACTTTATATTTACAACATCCTCAAAAAATTATAAGTTGTATTTAAATTACATGTTATAACTTTCATTATCACTTGAAAGAGATTCAGGAGCTTCACCATGCTGGATAGTCAAATCATTGCAACTGTCAAATCAACTATTCCACTGCTTTCTGCCACTGGCCCGAAACTAACCGCCCATTTCTATGAGCGGATGTTCAAACATAACCCTGAGCTAAAAGATATTTTTAACATGAGCAATCAACTCAATGGCGATCAGCGTGAAGCCCTGTTTAATGCTATCTGCGCCTATGCAGCCAATATTGATAATTTGGCAGTACTGTTGCCGGCAGTTGAAAAAATCGCACATAAACACGCCAGCCTGAATATTCAACCAGAGCATTATCAGATTGTCGGAACTCACTTGTTGGCAACATTAGATGAAATGTTCCAGCCGGGAAATGAAGTGCTGGACGCCTGGGGAAAAGCGTACGGTGTGCTGGCTGATGTTTTTATCAATCGTGAAGAGCAGATTTATCATCATGACGAATCAGTTGATGGTGGTTGGCGTGGTTTACGCCCATTCCTTATCAACCGGAAACAGGTAAAAAGTGATGTGATTTGCAGCTTTGAATTTGTGCCACAAGATGGCGGGAAGGTGATGGATTATAAACCCGGCCAGTATCTGAGCATTTATCTGGAAGATGACAGTTTTGATAACCGCGAAATTCGCCAGTATTCGCTGACAGCAGCTCCAAACGGTTCCAGCTACCGGATTGCTATCAAACGTGAGCCACAAGGGACAGTTTCCAACCATATGCATGATAAGATGCAAGAAGGCGATACTGTCTGGCTGGCCGCTCCACGTGGGGATTTCTTCCTTGATATTCAGCCAGAGACACCGGTTACGCTGATTTCTGCCGGCGTCGGCCTGACACCCATGATAAGTATGCTGCATCACCTCCACCAGCAAAATCACAACAATCAGATTAACTGGTTACATGCGGCGGAACACGGCGGTCATCATGCGTTTACCAATGAAGTGACCACTATTGCACAGGCAATGCCAAATCTTAGCAGCACCATCTGGTACCGTGAACCAAGAGATGAAGACCAGCAAGGCGTCCATTATCAACACAAAGGTTTTATGGATATGGCGGTGCTGAATGACGCACTGAAAACGGCAGGAATGCATTTCTATTTCTGTGGCCCGGTTCCCTTTATGCAATATGTAGCAAAACAACTATTAGATATGGGAATTGATAAGCAATATATTCACTATGAATGCTTCGGTCCGCATAAAGTGATTTAACTTTTTAGTTTAATTGAGTTTGTTTGTCATGGAGCCCGTCCCATTGGACGTCAGCTCCATTGATTTTAAAAATCATGAATAAATCGGATTAAAAAGATGCTGAAATACCTTATCTAGATTAACGATGTTACACTTATTATGTGCATCTACCATCGTTACACTTATTATGTGCATCTACCATCGCTGATTAATATATTTAACCCCAATTCTGCTTAAGAACAGAGATTTCAGAAGCACATAGATTCAAACTCGGTCTTATCGCTTGGAATGTAAATGTGCCGCTTCTATGCGTTTCGTGCATTGACTCAAGCATTTTTATGCCGATAACGTATCAATAGTCAGTTTGTCGGACATTTGTTCAAGCTCACTCTAGCTCAGTCCGGTGATTTTCATCACCGTTTCACGGTCGATACTCATACTTCGGTGACTGTTCTGCCAGTCGCCAGATAAAACCCTCCGAATACTTTGATTTTATATGCAAATATTTCATCGCTTAATCTATTCAGACCTCAGACTACGGTCAGCAAACACCGGCTATCTATCAAGATCCCAATGTTTATTAGAGGGTGGCCTTTGATTTGCCTGTTACCACCCCCAAAGTTAAATTATCTAAATCGCCTCTTCGTCCTGTTCACCGGTACGAATACGCACAACACGGGCAACATCGAATACAAAGATTTTACCATCACCGATTTTTCCGGTTTGCGCGGTCTGCATAATGGTTTCAACACAGGTATCGACAATATCATCTGCCACAACAATTTCGATTTTTACTTTTGGCAGAAAATCCACCATATACTCTGCACCGCGATACAGTTCTGTATGCCCTTTCTGACGTCCAAAACCTTTTACTTCTGTCACAGTCATACCGGTGATGCCCACTTCAGCCAGCGCTTCACGTACATCATCCAGCTTGAAGGGTTTGATAATCGCATCAATCTTTTTCATGAAGTTTTCCTGTTGTTACCAGTTCTTACGACCGAAACCAGAGGTAATCGGGTAGCGTCTGTCTTTACCAAAATTGCGTGGGGTAATACGCGGACCAACCGGCGCCTGACGACGTTTATATTCGTTGATATCAACCAGACGAATCACTTTGCGTACAACCTGTTCATCAAAACCCGCTGCCACCAGCTCTTCAACTGATTGATCCTGTTCCACATAACCCTCCAAAATATCATCCAGAATGTCATATGGCGGTAAACTGTCCTGATCAAGCTGCCCCGGCGCCAATTCTGCCGATGGCGGACGATCAATCACTCTTTGAGGTATCGCCGGAGAAACGGTATTACGATATTTTGCCAATTCAAATACCAATGTTTTCGGTACATCTTTCAGCGCATTAAAACCACCCGCCATATCACCGTATAATGTGGAATATCCCACAGCCGATTCACTCTTATTGCTGGTCGTCAGCACCAGACGATGACGCTTATTGGACATCGCCATCAAAATAACGGCACGGCAACGCGCCTGTAAGTTCTCTTCGGTGGTATCTTTGGCAGTACCAGCAAACAGAGGTTCAAATTGCGTCATAAACGCATCAAATACCGGTTCGATCGATACCACATTAAACTCAATACCCAGCATATCGGCCTGTTCTTTGGCATCTTCTATACTCATTTCAGATGTATAGCGGAACGGCATCATCACCGCCTGTACATGATCTTTACCCAATGCATCAACTGCAATTGCCAACGTCAGGCCAGAATCAATACCACCAGATAAGCCTAACAGAACGCCTTTAAAGCCATTCTTACAGACATAATCATGTACTGAAAGCACTAACGCCTGATATATCTGCTGCAATGGCGGTAATTGAGGCGCCGGATTAACCATAGGTTCGATATTTAATTCATTAAAACGGCACTGCTGGATTTGTTCATTAAATGCGGCCAACCGGTGAGTTATTTCACCACTGGCATTAAAGACTTTGGAACAACCGTCGAAAATCAATTCGTCCTGACCACCAATCTGATTAAGGTAAATCATCGGTAAATCTGTACGCTGGCAATGTTCTTTAATTAATTCATAACGGATATAAGGCTTTTCACGGTTATATGGAGAAGCATTGATAGAAAGAATTAAATCCGCACCAGCCTGTTTCAAAGCATCAACCGGTTCATCAAACCATAAATCTTCACAAATCAGCAGACCAAGGTTATATCCCTTGAATGGTGCCACGCAGCTTTGATCGCCCGCTTTAAAATAGCGTTTTTCATCAAAAACACCATAATTCGGCAACCGTTGTTTAAAATAACGGGCCAAGATTTCCCCTTGCCAGAATAAGGAAAGCGCGTTGTAAATTTCCCCATCCTGCTCCCAAGGATGACCAACCAAAATAGCGGTCTGGCAACTGGCAGCCTGTAAACGTATAAGCTGCTCGCGACAACGCTGATGAAAATCAGCGCGGAATAATAGATCTTCTGGAGAATAACCGGATAGCGCCAGTTCAGAAAACATCACCAAATCAGCGTCTTGTTGCTGTTGTTCCTGCACTGTTTGCAACATACGTTCGCAGTTGCCTTCAATGTCGCCAATCACCCAATTAAGCTGTGCGAGGGTAATATTAAGAGTACGGCTCATACAATTTGGCTCTCCCGGGCCATCAATCTATCTATATATCAGTTTTCAGTGTAAAAACTTCCTGAGCAGCAGAAAAGTTATTCTTTAAAATCATTCGCATCTAATTCATGACGCGCCAGTAATTTGTAGAATTCAGTCCGGTTACGCCCCGCCATACGCGCGGCATGAGTCACATTACCTTTGGTCATTTGCAGCAACTTACGCAAGTAATTCAGCTCAAACTGATTTCTGGCTTCGGCAAAAGTAGGTAATGCTGTGTTTTCCCCTTCCAGCGCCTGTGTAACCAGCGCTTCACTAATCACCGGTGCGGTAGTCAACGCGACGCATTGTTCGATGACATTCACCAGCTGACGCACATTTCCCGGCCAACTTGCCGCCATCAAACATTTCATTGCATCGGCAGAGAAACTACGGACAAAAGGTTTATGGCGCTTCGCTGATTCACGCAACAGATGATTCGCCAGTAAAGGAATATCTTCAACCCTGCCATTCAAAGCAGGAATTTTCAAGTTAACGACATTCAAGCGGTAATAAAGATCTTCACGGAATTCATTTTTTGCCATTGCTTTCGGCAAATCACGGTGAGTCGCTGAGATAATCCGCACATCAATATCCAGATCACGGTTACTTCCTAACGGGCGTATTTTACGCTCCTGCAATACCCGCAATAATTTAACCTGCAAAGCCAGCGGCATATCCCCAATTTCATCAAGAAACAGCGTTCCCCCCTGTGCAGCAAGGAACAACCCTTCACGACTGCTGACCGCACCGGTAAATGCCCCTCTGGCATGACCAAACAGTTCTGACTCAAGCAATTGTTCCGGCAACGCGCCACAGTTAATCGCAATAAATGGCTTTTTCGCCCGTGGACTGGCGCGGTGAATTGCTTGGGCTAACACTTCCTTCCCCGTACCACTCTGGCCGTTTATCAGCACGCTCACATCGGATTGCGCAACCATTCGTGCTTGTTCCAACAAGCGCAACATAACGGGACTGCGGGTAACTATCTGTTCCCGCCATTGTTCATCACCAGCGGGGGTGGATAACGCCAATGCGCCATCAATTGCTTTATACAACGCATCCCGATCAACAGGTTTGGTCAGAAAACTAAAGACGCCTTGCTGAGTTGCCGCTACTGCATCTGGAATGGAGCCATGAGCCGTCAGAATAATGACCGGCATACCGGGTTGCTGCTTCTGGATTTCAGCAAACAACGCCATACCATCCATTTCATCCATACGCAAATCGCTGATCACCAAATCGATCTTTTCTTTAACTAACAGTTTCAGCGCTTCACAGCCACTTTCTGCGGTTGTGACACGAAAACCTTCGCTGGTAAGACGCATTCCCAGTAATTTCAACAAACCCGGATCGTCATCAACCAGAAGAAGATGGGCTGGCTTACGCGCGGTCATTGTGCTGCTCCTTTATCTGATTCAGAGGTATTACCTGGCTTGCTGTTTTCGCTGGGTGATGCTGCTGCCGGCGTCTCAGTATGTTCATTTGAGCTGCCTGAGCCAGTACTACCCTGATTTTGCTTACGGGAAGAGAGCTGACGCTCAATATCTGTCAGGTTTTCCAGTTTACGGGACGTTTCCTGTAGTTCAAATTCCAGCTGTGCACGGCTTTCGCGCAGGCTATCAATTTTATTATCCGTATCCGCCTGTAATTTTTGGAATTTTGCCCGCTCTTCCGCAACTGCAATTTGCTGAATCTGCTGTTCGCGCCACAATTTTAATAATGGTCGCAATGGTTCTGGGAATCTCAGCCGATATTTATTAAGATTTTCAACTATTTTCCGACGTTCAGCCAACGTTGGCCCAGCACTGTTAAGCAAAATACTTTGCCTGAAAGCCAGATCCCAAGTAGCCGGAACGATGTATTTCGCTATATTACGGGCTCTGGCTGACGTCAGGAGATCTGAACAGTCTATCAGTCGCAGCCAGTAAAGCGCGTTCTCAACCGACTGCGGCGTCTCTATATCCCACATCACATCGCAATCTGCGACACGATAATCTGTCACCTGCTGTTCTGGGATTACCATCTGGGCAACTGTGGTTAAATCGTGATTAACCGGAGCCTTGACGCAACCCGTCAATAAAAAAGGGGCAAAGATCAGCGGAATTATTCTGAAACCCCAAACTGAAACTCGCGGTAACAAGAGTCTGGCGACAAAAGCGTTTTTCTCAGGCTGCACTGCAATATTCTGCCGATCCGTCTTTTGTACAAAACGGTAAGTAGACCTGTTATGCATTATTTATTCATTCTCAGCAGTTAATGGCAATTCAATACGAAAACAGACGTCAGCAAATTCGCTCTGAATTAATAACAGTTCGCCCCCCATACGCTTAATACAATCCTGCGCAATACTGAGCCCAAGACCGCTGCCTTTCACTGCGCCTTTACGCTGGAGCGTTCCCTGGTAGAACGGTTCAAAAATCATGCTACGTTCTGATTCAGGAATTGGTGTACCTGTATTGGCAACATCAATTTGAACACATTTGCCGATCTGACGACTTGAAACCCAGATGTTACCGGATTCAGCGCCATAGTGCACCGCATTGGAGTAGAGATTATCAATAACCCGCATTAATAGTGTCGGTTCTGCCCAACAAATATCAGTATTAAGCTGAATTTCTGTCAGAATATTCTTTGATCTCGCCGGTAAACTGTGTGATAAAACCACTTCATCAACAATTTCCCGTAAAGAAACCTGCTGTTGTTCCATCGGGCTATCTGCCAGTTTACGGTTATAATCCAGTAATTGCTCGATCAATTGCTGTAAATGTTTACTACTATTATCAAGAATCGCAACCACTTCTTGCTGATCAGCCGTTAATGGGCCTGCCACTTCATCAGCCAATAATTCTGTTCCTTCCCGCATACTTGCCAGCGGTGTTTTCAATTCATGAGAGATATGACGCAAAAACTCATGGCGCTGTGATTCCAACCAGGCCAATCGTTCACTGAGCCAAACAATCCGCTGCGCCAAGGAACGAAGTTCTCTTGGCCCCGGAAAAGAATCTATACGAACCCCCAATGATCGCCCTTCGCCCAGTCGGTTAATCATTCGTTCAATACCTTTAACCGGCCCGATAATCATACGGGTAAATAACGCGACCAGTAATGCACTAAGCAGAAACAAAATGAGACTCTGCCAGCCAAAAAATTGGCCTTTATCAGCAATATCTCTCTGTAGCTGCTCTCCCCGGCTGAAAATAACATCACGGGTAGCCTGTACCATCTGACTATTGGCATCAGAGAACTGTTCAAGCAACTGAGCGGCGGGTTCGGTGGGTTCACTATTGAGACAAGTGATTTTTGTTAATTGCAACAGTAAGTTGTCAAGCGTCTTAATATGCTGCTGATCATCAAGTATCGCCATCTGATCTTTCAGCATCTTAGAATATTGTCGATATTGCCTTTGGTAGAGGTTTTCCAGCGTTTTATCCCCCAACACACAATATTGGCGGTAACTGCGCTCCATCTCCAGCGCAATACCCGTCATCGCCTCACTGCGGCGGGCATCAGCCAACGTGGTACGGTTTATATCGGCCGCTTTCTCACTGAGCTGATCAAGACTTTGATAAGCCTGATAAGCCAAAACCAATAACGGCAATAACACCAGCCAGAAGGCCATGACAACTAATTGGCGCAATGAGCGCGGAAACAAACGCCATTTTTTCAAGGAAATCATCTCACAACCTGCCAGTACACTTATGCTAACCGACAAAGGGCAGATAGAAAAACCCATCGGCGGGTAAATTTTGCTGCTACTGATAAATAGTTAAGATGCGAACAATCAACAATGGCGCAGGCAGAAACCTGGAATTATGATGGCGGGATAGTAGTTTTTGCTACTACCCCGCCAGTGAGGATAACGTATGTCTGCTGTTTATCTACAGTCAAACATAGGTTGGTGCCTCACTCCACGTGTCGCCCGATGTTTGATAAGGCCCGAAAGCGATATCACTGAGTTGGACGGTAGGCACCTTACTCTGGCATCATTCGATAGTTTATGTGGTATATCTCCACCTTGTTGTGGACCGACATAAGAAGTTGAATGAGCAACTGGGCTAACTTAATGCAGGTTCCGTGCCAACGTTAAAATTAAAATCATAACAAATTGATTTTATTATTAAAAATAAAAAACTTAACGTTTCAGCTACAAAATATCTTGTTTCTGGCATAAATAAAATTTGTCTTCTGTCGCCAATTACAGACACCAGAAATCATGAAAATAAAAATATATATAAATCAAATAATTAAATGTCTCCTTTTTGAGACACTCATAATGGCGCTTGTCGGGTAATTGAGACAATGAAGAAATAGGGCCTGAATTCCCAAGAATTTCCGGTATAAGACTTTTACATTTGAATCAGTAACATTAATATCATTCAGATAGAAGAAAAGTTGTCTTGCTAAAGATTTCATAAACCCTGTAGGCGACCATAAAAAACATAAAAAATTAAATTTAAAAACTAAAACACTATATTTAAGTCAAAAACACCAAAATAATAAATCAAAAATACACAACACGCATTAACCTCCCCGCCAAGCTATTTCATGCAATCATTAGAATTGTAAATTTTATTTTATAGTCTAGTATCATTAGAGAGTTACAACCATATCGAGTTAAAAGTCATATTTCTCTATGCAACGATGTAGTCGCAAAAATTTCATTAATCAGTAAAGGGTAATAGAAATGAGAGTAATTATTATTGGAGCAAGCGGTACAATAGGAAAAGCAATCACGGAAGAATTAGAAAAAAATCATGAAGTTATTCGTGCTGGAAGGAGCGGATTAGATATTATAGTTGATATCACATCCGTTGATAGTATTAAGAATATGTATGAAAAAATTGGAAAAGTTGATGCTGTAGTCAGTGCAACAGGTAGCGCACATTTTGGATCAATTTTGGAATTAACCCCAGAGTTAAATGAAGTGGGCATAAGAAGTAAACTCAAAGGCCAAATTAACTTAGTACTTTTAGGGATAAATTATATTAATGATGGAGGCAGTTTTACTTTAACAACTGGAATTATGATGGATGACCCTATTCTGCAAGGGGCATCAGCAGCTATGGCAAATGGTGGTGTCAAGGCATTTGTAAAATCTGCGGCAATTGAAATGCCAAGGGGAATTCGTATAAACAGCGTTAGCCCTAATGTCTTGCAGGAATCATTAGATAAATATGGTGAATTTTTCCCAGGTTTTAACGCAGTTCCTGCCAGCCGTGTAGCACTCGCTTTTAGGAAAAGCGTAGACGGGGCTCAAACCGGCCAAAATTACGAGGTTTATTAATTCAGAGAAAATAACCAAATATATAAGTCTAAGAGGCTTATATATTTATATAGCGTAATTTTCATAAGGGCGGTCAATTGCTATATAAACATCTTTCTCGCCAAAGGAAAATGTACTATAGCCGATAAGAAACTGACCGAAATCCATCAACTATTAGCAAATAGCTGAAAAGAAATCAGCAGACAAAAGAAATAAAAAATGGCTTCAATTGTAATTTCACGTCAGTTACCGAACGAAAAATCCCAATGAAGCCAATGAGCACTATCAGCCTAAAAAACCGCCTGACACAATTTACTTATACAGCAATACTACCCCAACTGCTTACGGGCATTACGGAAAATCCGCATCCACGGACCATCTTCGTTCCACTCCTCTGGATGCCAGGAGTTATTCACAGTGCGGGATACCCTTTCTGGATGTGGCATCATCACGGTTGCCCGCCCATCAAGGCTGGTGACTGCGGTAATACCATTCACTGAACCATTGGGGTTAGCCGGGTAGTTTTCCGTGACCTGACCATAGTTGTTCACGTAACGCAGAGCCACTAACTGGTTGCTTTCAAGCATCTTAAGATGCTGGCTATCGCGGAATTCCACTTGCCCTTCACCATGAGAAACAGCAATCGGCATACGTGAACCCACCATATCTTTCAGGAAGAGTGACGGACTGTCCATAATTTCCACCAAACTGAAACGAGCCTCAAAACGTTCTGAGCGGTTACGAACAAAACGCGGCCAATGTTCCGCACCAGGGATCAACTCCCGCAGGTTAGACATCATCTGGCAACCATTACAAACACCCAGCGCCAGAGTATCAGGCCGTGTAAAGAAAGCCGCAAATTCATCACGAACGCGTTCGTTGAACAGAATTGATTTCGCCCAACCTTCACCGGCACCCAGCACGTCACCATAAGAGAAGCCGCCACAAGCAACCAGTGTCTGGAACTGTTCCAATCCAATACGTCCAGACAGCAAATCACTCATATGCATATCAATAGCGTCAAAACCTGCCCGGTGGAAGGCAGCAGCCATTTCAACATGAGAGTTAACACCCTGTTCACGCAGGACAGCCACTTTCGGTCTTACCTGCTGCAAAATGTAAGGTGCGGCAATATCTTCTGAAATATCAAACGTCAGTTTTACATTCAATCCGGGATCTTGATTATCCCGTTTGGCCTGATGCTCCTGATCTGCACACTCTGGATTATCACGCAGACGCTGCATTTGCCATGTGGTTTCAGCCCACCATAGACGCAGAGTACTGCGATTCTGGCGATATACTTCGGTATTGCCACTAAAGATGACAAAATCATCACCCACTTTGGCCTTACCCAAATAATGCACACAGTCAGCCAATCCATGTTCTGCCAGCAGGTTTTCAACAAACGCTTTATCAGATGCACGGATCTGAACCACAGCACCCAACTCTTCCGTAAACAACGCAGCCAGAATATCTTCATCAAACACACTGATATCAGCTTCAATGCCACAATGACCGGCAAAAGCCATTTCAGCCAGCGTTACCAGCAAGCCACCATCAGAACGGTCGTGATAGGCCAGCAATTTCTGTTCTGCAATCAGTTGCTGAATCGCATTGAAAAATCCAGCCAATTGTTCAGCGCTACGTACATCAGCAGTCTTGTTACCAAGCTGGCGGTAAACCTGCGCCAACGCGGTGCCACCCAATGTGTTCTTCCCTTGCCCCAAATCGATTAACAACAACGCATTATCTTCATCAATGGAAAGCTCAGGCGTTACTGTACGACGCACATCTTCCACTCTGGCAAAGGCCGTAATCACCAGCGATAAAGGTGACGTCATTTCACGCTCTTCACCTTTGTCATGCCAGCGGGTTTTCATCGACATGGAATCTTTACCCACGGGAATAGTCAGCCCCAGAGCAGGACACAACTCCTCACCCACAGCTTTAACTGCCGCATACAAACCGGCATCCTCTCCAGGATGACCCGCGGCAGACATCCAGTTAGCCGAAAGCTTAATACGTTTCAAATCCTGAACATAAGCGGAAGCGATATTAGTTAGCGCTTCACCAACAGCCATACGGGCAGAGGCGGCAAAATCCAGCAACGCGACTGGCGATCGTTCCCCCATAGACATCGCTTCGCCATAGTAGCTATCAAGACTGGCGGTAGTCACCGCACAATCTGCCACCGGGATCTGCCACGGGCCAACCATCTGATCACGGGAAACCATGCCAGTCACAGTACGATCGCCTATCGTTATCAGGAATGTTTTTTCCGCCACAGCCGGCAAGTGCATAATGCGCTTAACAGCCTCCGCCAGATTGATATCCCTGCGTTCAAGGCTTTCACCACTGGCTTTTAATGTACTGACATTACGCAACATTTTTGGCGTTTTACCCAGCAGCACATCCAGCGGCATACCAATTGGCTGGTTATCAAAGTGTTCATCATTCAGCAGCAAATGACGCTCTTCTGTTGCCTCGCCGATAACGGCATAAGGCGCCCGCTCACGCCGGCAAATTTCCTCAAACAGAGGAAGCTGTTCTGGCGCAACAGCCAGTACATAACGTTCCTGAGATTCATTACACCAGACTTCCAGCGGACTCATTCCCGGCTCATCATTAAGAATTTTGCGTAGTTCAAACCGTCCACCGCGACCACCATCACTTACCAACTCAGGCATAGCATTAGAAAGCCCACCAGCACCGACATCATGAATGAACAGAATCGGGTTGTTTTCACCCAATTGCCAACAGCAATCAATCACTTCCTGACAACGGCGTTCCATTTCCGGGTTATCACGTTGAACAGAAGCAAAATCTAGATCAGCATCAGATTGACCAGATGCCATAGAAGATGCCGCACCACCGCCCAAACCAATGTTCATAGACGGGCCGCCAAGCACAATTAATTTAGCGCCAACAGATATTTCACCCTTTTTGACATGCTCATCACGGATATTACCCATCCCACCCGCCAACATGATGGGTTTGTGGTAGCCACGTAATTCACTGCCGTTATGGCTGTTTACTTTTTCTTCATAGGTACGAAAATAACCCAGCAGCGCCGGACGGCCAAATTCGTTATTAAATGCAGCGCCGCCCAGAGGGCCTTCAGTCATGATATCCAAGGCGCTGACAATACGATCCGGTTTACCGAAATCCTCTTCCCACGGCTGTTCAAAACCCGGTATCCGCAGATTGGATACCGAAAATCCCACCAACCCGGCTTTTGGCTTGGCGCCTCGCCCCGTCGCGCCTTCATCGCGGATTTCGCCACCAGAACCTGTCGATGCTCCCGGCCACGGGGAAATTGCGGTTGGATGATTATGCGTTTCAACTTTCATCAGGATATGGGCCTGCTCCTGATGGTAATCATATGAACCGTCTTCCGCACTGGCAAAGAAACGGCCAACAGCAGACCCTTCCATCACAGCGGCATTATCCTTATAAGCTGACAAGACATAATCAGGTGTCTGCTCATAGGTATTTTTGATCATTTTGAACAGTGATTTTGGCTGTTCCTGACCATCAATAATCCAGTCAGCATTAAATATTTTATGGCGACAATGCTCTGAATTAGCCTGAGCAAACATATAAAGCTCAACATCGGTTGGATTACGTTCCAGTTTTTGGAAAGCTTCCATCAGATAATCAATCTCATCCGGGGCCAACGCCAATCCAAGTTCAATATTGGCTTTCTCTAACGCACTACGCCCTGTTTGCAGAATATCAATGCGTTTTAACGGAGCGGGTTGCTGATGAGAAAATAATTTCTCCGCCTGTTCCAGTTGAGTAAAAACCGTTTCCATCATCCGGTCATGCAACAACGCCGACAACATTTGCCATTGTGCATCACTCATTTCATCACACTGAACGTAGTAAGCCAGACCACGCTCCAAACGCACAACCTGAGACAGACCACAATTGTGAGCAATATCGGTTGCTTTCGAAGACCACGGGGAAATGGTTCCCGGACGAGGAGTCACTAACAGCAACGTACCTTGTGGTTCGTGTTCAGCCAGAGAAGGTCCATATTTTAATAATCGTTGTAATTTTGCTGAATCAGCATCACTCAAAGTTGCATTAATTTCTGCGAAATGAACATATTCCGCATAAATATCATTGACCGGAAGTTGCTGTTCCTGACACACAGAAAGAAGCTTGGTGATACGAAATGCCGATAAAGCGGGTGAGCCACGCAGAATTTCCATAGTAATACATTCTCTCATCTTAGAAGCAAAGCCTGACTGATGCCTCAGGGGGAAACGGGCACATTATAGAGGATTGCGACCAGTGACGAAACCGTTTGCGTGACGATTATTAATGCTAATTATCTTATCGCCAGGTTATGCAAATGGTATCAATTAAGTTGCGCCGCAAGTTTTTGTTCCGCAAAATGCTCAATCACTGGAAATTTAGCCATGATAATATAACGCGTTTTTGCATCGCACCACACCGCGTTATACAGAGATAATTGTTTGAATAATATAAAAATAAACTATTTCGTTATCATTGTTATCGCTCTTTTTTCTGCCGCAATCATCAGTCTGAACATCAGTTGGCCGAATAAACAGCAGGAGCAGATTAACAGGATCATGACCAAGGGAGAGCTACGGATTAGCACAATCAGCTCACCTCTGATTCATCTTACAAGTAAAAAAGAACCCAATGGGTTTGATTACGAGCTGGCGAAACGCTTTGCTGATTATCTTGGCGTTAAATTGGAAATCAAATTCAGAACAAATTTCAACCAATTATTTGACGATCTGGAAAAGGGTGACGCAGATTTTTTGGCTGCCGGTCTTACCTATAATGAGGAGAGACTGGAGCAAACCCGCACGGGTCCAGCTTACTATTCTGTTTCTCAACAACTGATTTACCGCAAAGGGACTCCACGTCCCCGCTCTTTTAAGGATTTGAAAGGCAAATTGCTGGTCACTTCTGGTTCGGCTCATGTTAGTACGCTGAAAAAGATGAAAGAAGAGTCTTACCCGGAACTTGAATGGGATGAGACACAGCAATACAACACCCGGGAATTACTGGAGCGGGTATCAGAGGGCAAACTGGATTACACCTTGGGCGACTCTATCAATGTCGCGTTGCAACAGCGTACTCACCCTAATCTGGCCGTCGCTTTTGATATCAGTGAAGATAATCCCCTGACGTGGTATTTAAAACGTATTGATGATTACAGCCTTTATGCCGCCATGCTGGATTTTTTCAGCCAGATGACGGAAGAAGATGTGATGCCACGGCTGGAAGAGAAATATTTCGGTCATGTCGGCTCATTTGATTATTTCGATACACTCTCTTTTCTCAGTGCTATTGATCATATTCTGCCTGCTTATCAACCTCTGTTTGAGAAATACTCCAGCGAAATCAGCTGGCAACTACTGGCTGCAATTGCCTGGCAGGAGTCTCACTGGGACCCACAGGCAACCTCTCCCACAGGTGTGCGTGGCCTGATGATGTTAACCAACCCGACGGCTAAAGGGTTAGGTGTTGTTGACCGCCTTGATCCAGAAGAAAGTATTAAAGGCGGCGCAATCTATTTACAAAATCTGATGAAACGACTACCTGAAAACATCCCTAAAGATGAGCGAATCTGGTTTGCACTGGCTGCTTACAATATGGGCTATGGTCACATGCTGGATGCTCGTAAACTAACGGCATCACAGAAAGGAAATCCCAATAGCTGGCTTGATGTAAAAGCCCGAATACCGCTGTTAAGCCAGAAAAAATACTATACCAATACCACCTACGGGTATGCCCGTGGGCATGAGGCTTATCGCTATGTCGAAAATATCCGCCGTTATCAACTTAGTTTAGTTGGATATTTACAGGCAAAAGAAAACCGGAAGAAATTAGTTTCTCAGGAAGAAAAATCAAAAGCAGAGTAAACAACTCCCCCACCAATGATATTTATTGATTTTCTTCCCGCTGTTTTCTGGCGGCTTTTAATGCCTTATGTTGTTCCCGACGTTGTTTAAAAAAAGCACTCAACATCGTGGAACACTCTTTAGCAAGTACGCCGCCTGTAATTTCAATCTGATGATTCATACCGGGATGGCGCAATATATCAATCAAAGAACCGACTGCGCCGGTTTTCATATCGTTGGCACCATAAACCAGTCGCTGTATCCGGCTATGCACCATAGAACCCGCACACATAGTGCAAGGTTCAAGAGTGACATATAACGTGGTATTCAACAGACGATAATTTTGTAACCGCTCTCCCCCTTTCCGTAACACAATAATTTCAGCATGAGCAGTGGGATCATGCTTAATAATGGACTGATTCCAGCCTTCAGCAATGATTTCATTGTCAGCGACCAATACAGCGCCTACAGGTATTTCCCCTTGCTCCCAGGCTTTTATTGCTCGTTCCATCGCCTGCTGCATCCAATATTCATCACTATATATTTTAGTCACTACGGTATCTCACTTCACTATATCAGGGACAATTATAACGATTTATTTTTCCTATTTTCCAGATATATTTACTTATCATTACACTGGTAACATATATTCGAGACTATTTGATATATTCTCCACAGTTGTATTTTATATTTTTTTAAACAACATTTAATTCAAATCAATATATTTAAAAATAAAAAAACAAAGCCGGAATAAATCCGGCTTATTATTTATCTCCCTTAAATTCACAGAATACCCTCCCACTTTCTGATGTAATAAAACTTGATCAGTCAATTCCTTCATTATCATAACTAATAAAGAGACCGGAATTAAACCAGAAATCCGGCCTTAATCATTCTATTATTGTATTATCTCTAATACTACAGAAGAAAATGTTTTTTCATCATCCGAGCTATCCTCCTCCAAGATTTTATATTTCATTAGATATTCGCAATCTTATCCGTCATTGAAATTTACTTTCCATAAAAAACATTTAAAAATATAAATTATTTAAGACAGTTCCTATAAGAAAAAATTAATTATCATTAAGAACATACGAAAAATAATTAACCCCATAAGCTATAAAGATATTTAATTATTATTTTTAATCTCTAAACTACGAGCGATAGTAAATTACTATTACAATAATTCAAGATATTACCTATAAAACTCACTATTAAACCTTAGGAAGATATATATGAATCTCAAGAATGACTTTAAAGCATTTTCTATTAAAGATAATGCTAATGTGGTGGATCAAAATTTATATGAAAATAGTCCAGAGTTGCAGACTGGATTTCCCCCAATAGGTCTTACCACTCATGTATTAAATAAGGCATTACGTCAGTCATCAACAATATCATCTGTTGTAGCTGATTTTATTGCAACAGAATCTGGCAGTGATGTTTTGGATGATGGTAATATAGCTAAACTCACCGCACAATTAAATAAAGCGTTAGAAATAAAAATTACAACACAAGTTCCTGACTCCTCATTAACACAGAAAGGTATTGTTCAGCTTACAGATGTGATTGGCAATAGTAATACACTGGCTGCAACTCAGAAACTTGTTTCCGATATAAATGATAATACTAATAACAGACTAGAAAAAGCACAAAACGGTGCTGATATTCCTAATAAAAATGAGTTTGTGAAAAACTTAGGTTTAAAAGAAGCCGCGAAACGAGAAATAGGAAACACAGCTAATCAAATCCCAGATGCCAGTTTCTTTTCCAGTAAATTAGGTAACGATAAAGGTTGGTGGAAGAGTCCTAGTGGAATTATAGAGCAATATGTAAGAGTAATTATGAAAAGTAATTCTAATAAAAAGAATGCAACATATCATGAACGAATAGCAAATGTTTCTTTTCCAATTGCATTTCCAACTGCTTTTCTTGGTGCATCAGTTTCAGTTACTGATACAGTGGGACCTTATATTGAAACACCACTTGTAGCAAATGCCAGCAACACTTCAATTACAGTGTGGACAGGGCTTTATCATCCTGTAGGGGTTTACAGCGCTTTTCCAGATTCTGATATAATAGTCTATTTACGGGTATGGGGAATATAAGATCTCTGTTGAAGTTGGTTTGTCGTAATTATTTACCACATAAATTAGTAGCTATGGCAGAATAATGCAAATATTATCATAGCTTAAAAAAGACCGGGATTATAATAACACCCGGTCTCAATCATTTTATTGATTCTGGTATTTTGTAGCCATTCAACATCAATAATCATTAAAATATTAAACCAACATTAACACCTTAATATTATCAATGAAATTCATATTATTGAGCAATATTATACATACCTACTACAAATAATTAGAAAAAACAGACTTAGATAATGGCAATCACCCAACCTTTTCAGACCCTAAATGGAATTAATAGAAATCATTTTCAAACATTAAATACAAATAGTTTAGATATATTTCAGATTACAAAACATTAAAATACTTATTACCACCAATTATATAAAAATAGTTAACCCCATAAGTTATAAAAATATTCCATTATTCTTTTTTCTCACTAAACTATAGCCGGCGTGAATAGGGAAAAATTATTTCTATAAAAATTCACTATATTGCTTATAAAATGCAGTACTTAATTGGAGAAAATATATGAGTCAAAAGAATGATTTCAAGGCTTTTTCTATTAGTGAAAATGCAAATATAGTGAATCAAGAAATATATGAAAAAGATCAAAATTTGCAAACTGGGTTTCCAACAGGAAATATTACCGCCGAACTATTAAATAAGGCATTACGTCAGTCGTCAACCATATCCACTGTCGTCGCTAATTTTATCGCAACACAATCTGGCGATGATGTTCTGGATAATGGGGATATAGACAAACTCACCGCCCAATTCAAAAAAGCGTTAGAACAAAAAAACACAACGGAAATTCGCGATGCCTCATTAACAGAAAAAGGGATTATTCAACTCACAGACCAAATAGGCAACAGTAATACACTCGCTCCAACTCAGAAGCTTGTTTCTGATGTAAATGATAATGCTAATAATCGACTGGCAAAAGACCAAAACGGCGCAGACATTCCTGATAAAGCTGAGTTTATAAAGAACCTTGGTTTATCAGATACAACAAAGATAACGATAGGGAATAGTGAAAATCAGGTACCTGATATGTCATTTTTCACCGCTAACCTGAATCAAGTCGGATGGCAAAAACTACCTTCGGGTTTAATTGAAATGTGGGGAATAGCATCAGTTAAAGGCAATGCTTATGCCGAACCTGGTGCTTTAAATAACTTTCCAATCCCATTCCCGAATACATGTCTCAACGTCACGTTAACTCACGTTGGTAACGCCCCTCAACATGCTGGCACATTTTCAATAATGATGGTCAATAATGGTCAATTCCAATGTTTTAGCAGTATTGCAAATTTACAAATTCCTGTAGCAGCATTTTATAGAGCAATAGGGTATTAATATGAATGAAAAAAACTATATATTTAGCGCATTAAATAAAGCATTTTATCCGCTATCATTACAGCAGGATTACATTGAAGCAGGCTCATGGCCAAACGATCCCATATCTGTAACTGATGACATATTCAATGAGTTTTCGGGAATGCCGCCCATAGGAAAAATACTTTCCTATGGCGAAGATGGTCTTCCTTGCTGGGAAGATATTCCACCACCAACAAAAGAGCAATTGATAGCTATAGCGGAAATCCAAAGAGCGCAATTTCTATCTCTTGCAAATGAAAAAATAACGCCGCTTTCTGATGCTGTAGAACTTGATATGGCAACAAATGAAGAGGCACAATTGCTGAAAGAATGGAAAAAATACCGAATTATGCTTAATCGAGTTGATACTTCGAAAACACCGGAAATAGACTGGCCCATTTCACCATTAGCGTAATTAACAAAAAGACCGGGATTAGATCACTGAGCCAGGACATCCGAGGAAAATGTATTTATTAAGCATCCTATATTTACCCCTGTTAAATTTAAGCCGCAAAACGATATATTAAAAGAGAAGGAGTGAGTGGTTATTTCCCTGTTTTGCTATGGTCTCAGTAATAAAGATATAGCGGCCAAAATGGCGCCTAGATGGGCGATCAAACCGGCTTAATGGGGAAAAATGGACACAACATTTTTCATAATGAAAAAACCAACCTCATTATTTTGAATGAGGTTGGTCAGCCGATCTAAGCCTTCCAGACGGAAGGCTTCTTTAAATCACTAATAACTGATTGATATTATTCTTCACTGGTTTTGATGTAGATGCTCTTAACCTGAGTGTAAGAATCCAGCATCATTTTGTGTGTCTCTCTTCCAAGACCTGATTTTTTGTAGCCGCCAAATGGTGCGTGAGCTGGCAGCTCATGGTAAGTGTTAATCCACATACGACCCGTTCTGACAGCTTTGGCTACACGTAATGCGCGGTCGATATCCTGTGTCCAGACAGCGCCAGCCAAACCATAATCAGAATCATTTGCCATTCTGATCACGTCTTCTTCTTCACTGAATGGAATGACGGTCAATACAGGGCCAAAAATTTCTTCGCGTGCTACCTGCATTTCATTGGTCACATCGATAATGATGGTTGGTTGAATAAAGAAACCATCATCATAACCTTCGCCAGTAATCCGTTTGCCACCAGTCAGGATAGTTGCGCCCTCTCTTTTCGCAATATCGACATAGCTGAGAATTTTTTCCATTTGTTCCTGGCTGACCTGACTTCCCATCTGTGTTTCTTTTTCCAGTGGGTCACCAACCCGGACAGATTCAAATTCTGCTTTCAGGGAGTTGAGGAATTCATCATGAATATCTTTATGCAGGAATAACCGGGAACCTGATTCACACGCTTGCCCTTGATTCAGCAAAATAGCTTTGGCCGCATATTTTACGGCTTTTTTCATATTGGCATCAGGGAAGATAATATTGGCTGATTTACCGCCAAGTTCCAATGTAGCAGGGATAAGCTTTTTGGCCGCGGCTTCGGCTACGGTATAACCTACTCTGGTGGAACCCGTGAATGCCACTTTTTCGACATCTTCATGGTCCAGAATAGCTTGACCGACGACGGATCCCCGACCTGTAACAATATTGACCACCCCAGCCGGCAGGACTTTATTCAGTATCCGACCCAGTTCAAGCAGTGTGATGGGTGTCATTGTTGCTGGATTAATCACAATGGTGTTACCCGCCGCAAGAGCCGGAGCCAGTTTCCATGCTGCCATCAATAACGGGAAATTCCAGGGAATGACCTGTCCGACAACACCAATGGGTTCACGGATCACCAAGCTGAGTGTATTACTATCGAGAACTGAAGCTTCATCAGTATGGGCACGGATCACACCGGCAAAATAGCGGAAATGGTCAATGGAGGCAGGGATATCCATATTCCGGGACTCATTTAATGGCTTGCCGGTATCCAGCGATTCAAGCATAGCAAAACGTTCTTGTTCTGCTTCCAGCAAGTCAGCTATTTTCAGTAAAATGGATTGTCTTTCGATTGCGGAGGTTTGACTCCAGGCGGGAAACGCTTTTTTCGCGGCACTGACAGCGAGATCAACATCCTCAGCATTACCGGATACATAGTTAGCCAACAATTCTCCTGTTGACGGGTTAAAACTTTTCGCTGTTTCTTTGGATACACTATCTACCCATTGCCCATCGATAAGCATTTTATAAGATTCAACAGGCCACATCTCTTTCTCAATATCATGTAATCGTTTCATTAACATACTCCGGTTACTTCGGTTTAAGAATAGTGATAATTAGAGTCTATTTCATTAGGTTATTTTATTTTCCATGATTATTAATAACGCTATTGAGATAGCCTCTTAATATAGTTTCAATATGTGAATATTTGTGCGCTTTATATTTATTACCTAACCAAGTTTATCTTGTCATATTTAATATTTTTTAGCACCAGTATAGTAGAGTACAAAATAATGGATGTCTATTAGCATGTTATATAAAATATCATGCATATTAACAAGCGGAAATTATAAACAAACAGTGAAATTAAATATCCGTTGGAATATTCCAACGGATTGAAAGGAAATATTATTTTGCTGTGACCCAGAATACTCCGCTACCATCAAGGGCTGTAAAAGTTTTATGCAGATATAGACTGTCGGCTTGTGGATCAATATCTTCGAACAGATTCGGGTGCAGGAATTTCGCTATAACTTCAACGGCAATAATGTTAAACGGCGTATCGTAGTATTGGTGATACAGTGCGATTACCCGCTTTTCGCGGAATGCTCTTAATACATTCAGTTTTGGTCGTGTCAGTAGTTCTTCCAGCCGTTCCTGTGATTGTTTTAGATTACCGGTATAACCCAATGGTACTGAAAGGCTTTCAGGGCGAACTTTGTCCCAATCTGCGGCGGTCATCAGATAAAATTCAGGATTGCTGACGATTAATTGTTCTTCGTTTACCTCTCCCCCCATACCTGGGAACCAACGGGCACCGAGGTTATCACCCCCTGCGGCAGTAACAAATTCACCAAAATTGCCATTACCGAAAGTTTTACAACAATGCTCCGCACCAAACATTCCGGCATGGCGTTCAATAAACACAGGGGGCCGCTGTTCTTTGCCCAGCGTACCAACTCGTTCATTAATTGTTTTCATCCTTTCCTGATAGAAAGCAATAAATTTTTGTGCATTTTCTTCCTCGCCGAATACTTTCCCAAGTAACGTCATACTGGGAATAGTATTTGCCAGTGGATATTGCCGGAAATCGATAAAGATAACGGGAATACCGGCTTTCTCAAGTAAAGTAATGGTTCTGCTATCATTGAGTTTGGCTTGGAGGCCAATATCAAAAATAACCAAGTCGGGTTTATAAGTCAGTGCTTTTTCAACGCTGAAATCGCTTTGATAAGGGTTAGGAAAGACGGGAATCTTTCGTAACTGTGGGAAGTCTTTCTCATAGGCGGTTGACAGGTCTGGCGATTTGATTTTCAGTGCATTATCCCAAGCGATAATACCTTTAAGCGGATTATCAGGATGAAGAATATTCAGAGCAATCAATACCCGGCTGTCAGCCAGCATAACCCGACTGACCGGTGCATCAACGTTAACCTCCCGGCCGGCGACATCCTTGACGATAATTTCTTTTGCCTGAGCAAAGACAGGCAATAGTATCAATATGGCAGTCAGAAAATATTTTGCAGTACGGTGGATGACTGACATTATTTCTCCTTGGTTTTGAGTTTTATCTGCTGGTTTTCAAAATGAGATTCTGTATCAGAAGCTCATTGTTGCTTGAATAAAGAACGTTCTGGGTTGGCCTGTATATTTGAAAATTGTGATTGACCGTGAAATGCAACGGAAAGTCATAATACGCTATCTATTAGAATAGTTAAGTAAGGCGATAAACGCAGGTACGATCTCATCTGATTGGTCCAAATCTGTTTATGCTAGACCCGGAATGATAATGATAACAATTTATATTAATCAAATGATTTTAGTATCTCTGGTAAATAATATTTTTATTTTTTAATAATAACAATGAATTAAGTGATATTTGCTATCCGGTCAACTTATGTTCCTGCCTTAAAATACCTCCACTTTTCGAAGTTGCGTCAGATCAAACAATCCGAACTCCTGCGGGTAATGGTTGTGCTTACGCGCAAGGTGTGTGTGGTAAAACGGCTGAAACTGCTGACTTACAGGATTTACTGGTTGCTGTTTTGCAAGGGCTTTCCGCTTGGGCAATAACAGCGCGGGAATTGAGCAAGCGCAATCCATGGAGGGTTTCCCTTACAGCGAGTTTGAGCAGAAAGCGATAGTAATTTTGCTGACTTTGCTTTCCCTTGGTGTGAAAAATATTTATACCGGACCAACAGCACCTGCATTCTTGACAGATAATTTGCTGGCAATATTTAATGAAAAATTTGGTATGCGTCCAATCACCACGGTTGAGCAGAACTTACAGGATATTCTGACAGCTTGATAAATCGTTGTCAGGGAGTTCTGGCAAGGAGAAATTGTTTTGGAATAGAATAAATGAAAAGTTTCACTTTATCCCTATTCTTTATCAGTTTAGCTAATTATATACCCAATAGATTTCAAGTTGCAGCGCGGCGGCAAGTGAACGCATCCCCAGGAGCATAGATAACGATGTGACTGGGGTAAGCAGCCAACAAAGCAGCAACTTGAAAGATGAAGGGTATAAACGGTTTATTGTTTCTGCTTCTGTTATTATTCCCTTGTTTGATATTCTGCGGGGGTGAATATGAAAAAATTGTTAGCAATTTGTTTGTTAGGATCTGTATTAGCTAGCTGTGATAACCAACCTAAAATTGATGCTTCTAATGAAATCGCGTTGAAAACGTCCATTGAGAAGGTAAGAAATGCGCTGCCCGGTGATAAAAAAGCCAAATTTGATGAATCAATTCAGGCAGCTATGTTTAATAGCATCGATTTTAATGATTTGGCCAAATCAGGGGCTAATGGCGACATAAAAGAACTGAAACAAAAATTTTATAAATCCCTGGATGGTAAAACGGCTGACCAACTGATTACTGAAGCTGAAAGAGTTGAAGCTAAGAAATCAGAAAATAAATAATTCCTTCATAGGATTATTTGCACTAAACGGCAAAAGGTGAAAATCTGTGCCGTTTTTTTATTATCATGAGTAACTTAAATGAAACCTAAACAAGCTGACTATTAATCTTGAACTATCTTGATTTTTGCTTATCATTTGCACCGCATTATAAGTGCAGTATCTCGTTAGGCGAGGCTCCTATACAAACACAGGTTGCTGATCTGACGACGTCGAGAGACGCCCAAGATTAGGACAGGATATATCGAACCAAGGTATATCCCCATGTAACTTTCTGAGAATTCAGGATACGTTGTATAGTGCTAAAACTGAGACGTGGAGATAGCTGTTGCATTCTCTCATCTGGTTTCGCCCCTATGTGAGTACTGTTTGAAGTTCACAACAGTAATAGGGACTAACATCATGAAAGTCACATCCCATGAAAAAGTGGATGTATTAGCTATAGCTAATCATTCCATTAACGAAAAAAACGCTGATCAGCAGCAGAAACATCAATTGAAAAATGAAGATGCAACTGTCAGTGCATATATGAGCCAATGTTTTATTTCTGTATCTGTTTCTGACTCTGTTTTATCGGTAAAAAGCAATTTGATTGAGCAGCTTGAAGGAGAACAAATCCCAACCTATTTGTATGTCGTTGATGATGAAGGCTATCTGAATGGCATATTACCGGTGAAGGTGTTATTGACGGTAGCCGATGATTTATTTGTATCAGATATTATGAGGCAAAGTTATTTTTCCGTATCACCGGAACAGTCGCGTCATGATATTTATAGTTTGATAAATCACAGTGGCATGGATAGTGTACCGGTTATTCATTTTGGCAAATTAGTGGGAGTATTGCGACCCCAGGATATTGCTGAATTGATCGAAGATGAAAATACATTAGATGCTCATTTGCAAGGGGCGACTTTG
Source organism: Photorhabdus temperata (assembly GCF_025384845.1). Classification (NCBI taxonomy): domain Bacteria; kingdom Pseudomonadati; phylum Pseudomonadota; class Gammaproteobacteria; order Enterobacterales; family Morganellaceae; genus Photorhabdus; species Photorhabdus temperata. The sequence continues at coordinate 96,337 of NZ_JAJAFX010000014.1, forward strand.
CCTTTGGATGAACCTTATCTCAGCACCAGCCCGATAACATTATGGCGTAAGCGGGTTGGTTGGTTATTGTTGTTATTTGTTGCAGAAGCCTATACTGGTGCTGTGCTTAAAGCTTTTTCAGATCAACTGGAAGCGGCAATTTCTCTGGCGTTTTTCATCCCGTTATTAATTGGAACGGGGGGCAACAGTGGTACACAGATTACTTCGACATTAATCAGAGCAATGGCATTGGGGGAAGTGAGTTTGCGTAATCTATGGGCTGTGTTACGTAAAGAGGTTTCCACTTCATTTTTAGTTTCTGTAACGATTGGTTTTGCCGCGCTTATCCGTGCCTGGATATTAGGTGTAGGCATTGAGGTGACCATTGTTGTCAGTTTGACCATCATTGCCATTACCGTCTGGAGTGCCATTGTTTCTTCCATTATTCCGATGGTATTGAAAAGGCTTTCGATTGATCCGGCTGTTGTATCTGCGCCTTTTATTGCCACGTTTATTGATGGTACGGGCCTGATTATTTATTTCGAAATAGCCAAATTAGTGATGACAGAACTGGTTTAATATTATCAATAAGGTGCCTATAATAATTGGGCACCTTATTAGCTGGATGTGAGTTATTTCCATAATTCTTGGTAGTAAAAGTAATTAATTTCTTTATTTTAAAGATGATTATGATATATTTTAAATGCTTCAAAAAAGCTCGATAATGTCATTAAGTGAACTCTTATCCTTAATAAAGCAGCTTGTATTGCTAACCTATCACCAGCATTTATAACGCTATCAAGTAATTTTTGACTATCAGATAATCTTTGTAAATATTCAATGTAGGACACATCAACGTCCTTACCATAATTTACAG
>NZ_JAJAFX010000140.1:0-2607 GCF_025384845.1 Photorhabdus temperata
CCGCAACCGTCTGTGTGACGGATTTACGCTGGCCTCCATGGGCAGAGACGACGAGACCCGCCGCCTGTAATTCCAGTATGCCCTTGCGTTCAATATTGATTGCCGCGTTGATATCGCGGTCATGCTCAACACCGCATTCAGGACACCGCCAGAGACGCTCATGTAACGGCATCTCCGGCATCTTATGACCGCAGCAGTGACAGGTTTTCGAACTGGCGAACCATTGCTCCAGCTTCACCAGATGCACGCCTTTCTCTGCTGCTTTGTATTCCAGTTTTGTGATGAATCCAGCCCATCCAGCATCACCGATAGCACGTGCCAGATGGTGATTTTTCATCATATTTGCCGCTTTCAGCGTCTCCACAATTACCGCTTGGTTTTCGTCAACAATTGTACGGGAGAGTTTATGCTGAAAATCAGCACGGGTATTGGCTACCCGTTCGTGCACACCTGCAAGCTGTATACGGGCTTTTCGGCGGTTTGCGCTGCCTTTTTTCTTACGGGATAACGCTTTTTGTTTCCGCCGCAAATTACGACTGCCGTTGATGAGATAACGAGGATTGGAAATCTTGTGCCCATCAGATTTGATGGTGTAGTGCGACAGCCCCATATCCAGCCCCGTTACACGGGTTACCAGGGAGGGTTTCACTGGAACTTCTCCGCCATCATCACAGAGTAACGAAGCGTAGTACTTCCCTGTCGGCGTTCTGGACAACGTAATGCTCTTTAACTCGCCAGTAATTTCACGGTGAATGTTGGCTTCAATCGGTGAAGTTTTCGGGATCTTTATTGCACCATCAAGCACTTTTATACTCGTGCAGTGATAGCTGGACTGCCTGTCGTGTTTGCTTTTGAATGTCGGAAAGCGGGTTTTCAGTTTCGGATTAAAAAAGTTGGAAAAAGCGACATCAAGGTTAATTACCGCCTGCTGCAAAGCAATGGAGTCGTATTCTTTGAGCCAACTGTATTTCCTGGACTTTTTTGCCACTGCCAGTAATGGTTTGAGGTCTTTACGTGGGCTTAAACCGACACCGTGCCTGTTGTACATCTGCTTTTTGATATGCAGAGCCTTGTTATACGCAAACCGAACCGCACCGAACTGGGCATTGAGAAATTCAGCCTGTTCTGGTGTCGGATATATGCGTACTTTTGTGGCTCTTAACATATTCAGCGCTCATTGATATAGTTATTTTATTTTAACAGGTTAAGTGAATATATCAATTGAGTAATCAACATGAACTACTGGAGGGTTTCCTCCGTAAAAGGCACAGCGTCAGCAAGTTGGTTGTGCATCTGATTTTTACGACAAAGTACCGCCGAAGACTCTTTGACGGGCGAATGATAGAGCAATTGCGGGAAGCTTTTGGTTCTGCTGCTGAGAAACTCGAATGTGAAATTATTGAGATGGACGGAGAACCAGACCATGTGCACCTGCTGGTTGCATACCCACCGAAGTTGGCCGTGAGTGTGATGGTCAACAACCTGAAATCTGTATCATCGCGTTTGCTACGCCAACAAAACACCCACTTACAGATGCAAAGCAAAACAGGGCTTTTGTGGTCAAGATCGTACTTTGTCTGTAGCACAGGAGGAGTGACGATTGAAACACTCAGAGCTTATGTTCAGAGTCAGTCAACGCCAGATTGATCTTTAAAGCCCTTCGGGCTTTCAGATTGATGACGAACCCCATGTTTTTAGCATGGGGTTCTTTATTCTCGTGAAATCGCTTCCTGAGTCAAAAGATGATAATAAGAGCACGCAGCTTCAATCACTGTTCCGTCACCCGCCAGGCACGAAATCCCGGATTGGCTGCGGCGCAAAACAGATAAGGTCAGTTCTTTAAAAAACGTCCCTGTCAGGACAGCTTGATGCTGATAAATGAAACGCCCAAGGCTGGCGTGATCAGGTGTCACGCCATAACTGACAAAAATACACCCCAAATCTAAACGCGCCAGGTGTTCAAGAGCTCTGAGCGAGCAGTGTCCTTTCATGATCCCATAAAGCAGGATCCCCATCATTGAACGGGGAGAATACGGCGCCCTGTCTGTTGAAGCATAACGGCGTTCGAAAGGTCCCCAGTCTTGTTCATCCAAAACCTCAGCGACAATAAATGCACTGCGTTCGCCCATTTGCCTGAGATAATCACAAAGGGAAAGAGAACCGGCCAATACAGGTAAATGCTGCGCTTTGACAAACTGACGTTTGGTGTGAGCAGACGATTCCAGCGTTCGAGTGAATAAGGTCATAAAAGATCGGCGTTTAACAGGAAGAACACCGATCTTAATGGATAACATGAGCTTTTGCGACACCCTCGCATTGGGCGAGGGTTTACGGCGGATTTTGCTAACGCCCCTAGAGAAAAATGTCTTGCTTGGAATATGCCGTGATGAAGTTTCTGAGTTGGTAAGACAAGAACAATGCTAATTTTCTGCTGATTTATTACCCAAAATGCGTTCATAATTCCCTCATGGTTAATGCATTCCTCTTTAAGTCGTTAATTTGGTTATTTATTGATACGCGGATAGGTCCGATTTTTACCATTTTTAATCCCGTTTAATGCTCCGGCTGGCTGACTTAGTAAACATTACTGTCAGTTCATTGATTACA
>NZ_JAJAFX010000141.1:0-2604 GCF_025384845.1 Photorhabdus temperata
ATGATGTGCGCACTTATCGCATGGTTTATTCGTGACTTGCTCGTCTTCTTAAATATGAGTACCGACCTGGCTTATATCGGCAGTGTCATTATTGGTTATCTGGGGACTGACTTTTTCGGTCAATGGATGCGTGGGGCTTTGAATCGTAAAGCAGGGGTATCTGATGCAAATCAGTGAGAAAGGGCTTAAGGCGTTGAAAGGCTATGAGGGTTGCAATCTAACTGCGTATCGTTGCCCCGCGGGTGTTTGGACAATCGGCTACGGTCATACTCGCGGGGTTAAACCCGGTGATGTGGTTACAGAGCAACAAGCCGAGCAGTTCTTACTTGATGACTTAGCGCCGGTTTACCTCACGATTGAGGCCAATGTTAAGGTCCCGTTGACTCAGGGCCAGCTTGATGCGCTGTGTTCATTCATCTTCAATTGTGGCACCGGTGCTTTCGTCCGTTCTACGTTGCTTAAGAAACTTAATGCCGGTGATTATCGCGGGGCCGTGGGTCAGTTTATGGAGTGGAATAAAGCTGGTGGGCGTGTATTACCGGGCCTAGACGCTCGCCGGGCATCTGAGAGAACGATGTTTTTATCATGAAATTCAACAGAACTACTACACTATAAGGAAGAGTGATGAGCATTATTCAGATTCTGGTTCCAGTCACTTATTTTGTTGGTGTTATTGCTGCATTCATTATTTTTACATTGATAGAAAAACGCGCTAATGATCCTGAGGAGTTTGGGGTCATTATGTTTATGTCATTCCTGTGGCCGCTACTGATTATTCTTATGCCAATTGTTTTTGGATTCTCTTTTTTAAACGAGAAATACAATCAATTTGTTGGCAGACGGTCATGAAATTCAACGCTCATTACTACACGATACTCGCATTAATCGTTATCTCTCTGACAGCGTATTACTATCACTCTGAGTTACAGAGAGAGCAACGCGTGACAAAGCAGCAGCAAGAAGACATTCAGCAGCTCACTGACACTATCGACTATCAGAACTCTCACATCACCATGCTAAACGAGCTTGATGTGAAGCATACAAAGGAACTTGCTAATGCCAAATCTGAAATTGATGTTCTGCGCAATGATGTTGCCGCTGGTCGTCGCCGGTTGCGTATCACGGCCGCCTGTCATCAGGGTGAAGCCACTGCCACCTCCAAGTTGGATGATGCAGCCAGCCCCAGATTGGAAGACTCCGTTGTCAGGGATTATTTCACTCTCATCGAAAGAGTAACGACGATGCAGGCTCAATTAGAAGGTTTGCAGGACTACATCAAAACTCAGTGTCAGTAAAAGTCAGAAAGCGAGGCATAACCTCGCTTAATTAATCAACCTACTTTGCTATATCTATAAACTTCTTTGATGTACTGATGGAAGTATTTTCCTTTTGATGGGGCGCTCATCAATCCTTGGTACACATTAGAAGGAACATTATAGTATTGATACACTCCGCTACTATGGAAAGCTATTTCCAATGTTTTCGTAGCTTGGTCATAACCAACAGAACGAAGGTTTGAAGATGAAACAGGAACTCGATTCAATTTCTAAATCTCCTCTATGCGGGAAAAGTCCCAAGGAAATATTAGAACACTTTAAGAGATATAACTTTGTAGACGATCACGGACATAAGTTAGAACTATGCCAAGATTTTATAGATCTTGTGAAGTTATCCACAAAATAAAGAATATCTAATCAATGAGCCTCGGTTAATCCGGGGCTTTTTTATATCCGAATTTCACCGCGCACCTCATGCGCATTCAAACCCAAAGAACCTGTTTAGGAAATAGAGCCTGAGAAATTCAGTATTGTGCTGATTCTTTGGTCTGATTTTCTATGAGGCAGGCTCTATCTCTAAAAAGGTAAAGCACAATGAACACATTAACTTTCAATAATCACACTATTGTTCCTTTCGATAATGGCGATGGGAAAATCTGGTTTACCGGCAAACAAATGACCAAGCTACTGGAATACGAAGATGATAAATCAGTCAACAAGCTATACAAGAGAAATAAAGATGAGTTCTCGGAAGACATGACTACGACTGTGAATCTGCCCATCGATGCCGAGGAGGCCAATTTGACCCCCACGGGAAAATCAAAGGGTTACCGTAATCTTCGTAAGAAAGTTAGGATTTTTTCTGTTCGGGGAGCTCATTTATTAGGGATGCTTGCTGATACAGAAGTAGCCAAACAACTTCGTCGGTGGTTACTTGATTTGGCAGACAAGGAGAGTCAGACAGATCTCTCTTTGATGGACATGGAAAGCTTAAAGTCACTGACACTTGGTGAGATGCAGAATCGGCTGGTGGCCGCTGATAAGTGGTCTTATAGCAACTTTGGTAGACCAGGTAGTGAAATGATGAACCTCCGCAAGCGTCATCTAAAAAAACTCCGCAAAGCCAAGCAAACCATTCTGGAATTATCGCAGCTTGCGTTGCCCGGCTTTGATGACTTTCCAGATGGGGAACCTGCATGAACTACGAGCAATTCATAGCGAATAATGTACAAGCCGAGTTAACCAGACTCGGCTTTTCTTCATCTATTGCAGGCATGGCAAGTGATAAGGCAGTCGATCACTATCGTCGCAGTTCGTCAGCGAGCAG
>NZ_JAJAFX010000142.1:0-2583 GCF_025384845.1 Photorhabdus temperata
ATCGGTGCCAGTCTGGGGACAACGATTAATGGCGGCAGCTTTAAAGACAATTTTACCACGGCTTTGTTGTCTAATATCGGCAGTCAGATTAATGCGGAAGGGGCCAATTTAATTGGGAAAAACGGCCAAATATTAGGTTTACCCGGCAAAGCAATTAGCCATGCTGCTGTATCCGCTCTGGCCGCCGAGATAGGTGGCGGTAACGCAAAAGGGGCTGCGGTGGGTGCATTGGCAGCGGAACTGGCGGCAATCACGCTGGATAAAACTTTCAGCGACCCGATGAGCATTCAAGCCGGGGGCAAAATTATCGGCGGCGTTGCCGGTGCGATTGCGACCAATAGCGCAGAAGGCGCTAACAGTGGTGCTAACGCCGGTGAAATCGTGATCTTCTTCAATCACCTGCATTCCATGAGTGTTTATAATCTGACCAGAGAACTTCAAGAGGCCAATAAGCAAGGTGCCTCTACCGAAGCCATCTGGAACAAATACGGAGAACTGAGCGCTGCGCAACGGGCAGAAATGTTGTCTGACTGTGCCGGGAACGGTGGGTTATGTACGTTGACCTATCAGGCCGAAATGGAAGGTGGCATAAAAACAGCCGATGCTGTTAGTGGCCTGAGATGGATGTTTGACTTGTCGGAAGAAGATGCTCATCGTCTCAGCCAATTTGTGACGACAGAAAACCAGAACGATTTAGGGCTGTTGTATAACTCGCTACCTGCCTGGGAAAAAGGTGCATTAATAGCCAAAGAAGCGGTAGAATCTGCCGGTATTGGTGGTGCTATCGGTGGTAAAGTTTCGGTTGCTTCGATTGTTGAAAGGAATAAGTCAACTACTAACACAGGGAAAGGAAATAATGTACGCGTTAATAATGAATCATCTGTAAGATCAAATAATCAAGTCACTATTCCTGAGTCACGAGTTGGACATATTTTCCGCAAAGCGGAAGGGCATATTGTTGATACTTCTGAAAATAGAAAATTAATATTGGATGTTGCAAATGATAAAACAGCTATTTTAGGTGGTGATCGTTATGGTAACAGCTGGTCTGCACGTATGTTGCCGGATGGAACTCAAGCTTGGGTTCAAACTCGTGGGGATACAGTGATCAATGCTGGGATAAATAACCCACCTAAATCATATGATCCTCAGACGGGATTATCTTCACTGAAGCCAAGAGGTGGTAAAAATGGAAAATAAGATGATTACAATAGAACAAGCTTACAAAGCTATGTTTTATTTTCTGGAGCATGAATACGAATTGACTAAGTCGGATGATATAGGTTGCTTATTGGGATCAATGGATTGGACGATCTGGGATGATTCATCCAGCCCAGCAGATCCAGCTATGTGGGAAGATTGGCTGATCGCAGTCAAACGGACTTTATAATAAATTAGATCCCGACCAGTATAGTCGGGATCCCCCCTTTGGCTGTCAATCTATCTCAGCCAGTTTGTGACCACAGAGAACCAGAACGATTTGAGGCTGTTGTATAACTCACTGCCTGCCTGGGAAAAAGGTGCATTAATAGCCAAAGAAACGGTAGAATCTGCCGGTATTGGTGGTGCTATTGGTAGTAAGGTTTCGGTTGCTTCGATTGTTGGTAAGAATAAAGGCCAACAATTTTCACATGACTATACGTTAAACAAAAATGGTCAAATGATAGGTGCAAACGGAGTTCAAGTACCAAGTAAAACAATTTGGAAAGGAGTAGGTAAAGAACGTATTGATGTGGAAAACCCAAATCCTGGTCAACGAGCAGGGCAATTACACTATCAGGACAATCAAGGAAATAAATATTATTATGATTCTATTTCAAATACATTTCCTGATGCACCTAAAAAAGTCAATGAGTTATTAAAGGATAGTAGCTTTAAGAATGCGATTGATAAAGGTATGAAACAATATTTAGGGGAAAAATGATGCTAAAAATTAACTTAAAAATGAAACAGAAAATGAAAGAGTTAAAAGAGAATTATCTGGTTCTTACAGATGAACTACAATCAATCATTTCCAGTGGATTTATTGAAAAAGAACATTGTTTTTTCTCTAAAAAACTTATGAATTATAGCTCTTCTGTATCAAAAAAATATTTTCAGGATTGTATTGGGTTTGAATGTTTTGTAAATTCACTTCATATTGATGACTATGTGGATAAAGATTATTTAGAGTATTCAATATTATTTTGCAATTCTTTACTTATTTCATGGGAATATTTAAATCCTAATGATAAACTTAATGTTATTATTTCATTAGATGAATTTGGAGCTTTAGTTAAATTTCATCTAGATAGAAATGGGGAAATGTGGTTAAGTGAAGACTTAGAATCATATGATGAGCCTATTTTAATAACAAACAGCTTTATTAAACTACAGTAGAAAATATACAGTAACTAATTAAAATACAACCATATTCTTATATATAGTTGTATTTGTCAATTCGATAGCCCTTTAAGTAAAGATAAGACAAAAAGAGGAAGGCAGGAGATTGCCTAAATGAAAAACAAATCCCTTTTTGAATAGTTAAGAAATTATTATTTGAAAATATTTTCTGAAAAATATAATGCTAAGGTAGATTTAGAC
>NZ_JAJAFX010000143.1:0-2428 GCF_025384845.1 Photorhabdus temperata
TTTGAAAGCTACGGGCGTTTTCAGTGGGATGCGGAAGGAAAACCTTTTACCCAACTGCGGTTAGAGCAGTTACAAAACTACAGCAAAGTCGGCACAGCTCAAACCAACTGTATCCGGCTTCGTCCGGGCAAAATTTTTACGCTGCAATCCCATCCAATAGAAGCGATGAATGACCGCTGGCAGGTGCTGTCTGTCACTCATTATGGGCGGCAGCCTATCGCCTCAAACGACGGTGGTGAAGGAACAACACTGACAAACGATGTCACCTTTATTCCAGGGCGACAGGATTGGCGGCCACCTTACCGCTACAAACCGCTGGCGGACGGTGATGAAGTCGCCACGGTGGTCGGGGCGGGCAGCGAAGAGATTTATGTGAACGAACACGGCGAGATACGTATCCACTTCCATTGGAACCGTTACGATGAAGCGGACGACCTCGCTTCCTGCTGGGTGCGGGTCGCACAGGGCTGGAACGGCAACGGTTTCGGTTTTATGGCGATACCCCGCGTCGGGCAGGAGGTGATAGTCAGCTATCTGAATGGCGATATTGACCGCCCGATTGTGACGGGCTGTACCTACAACGGCCTCAACCGCCCGCCACTTGATTTACCGGTGGAGAAGACCCGTACCACCTTTAAAACCCGAACTCACCGGGGCCAGGGATTTAATGAACTGCGCTTTGAGGATGCCAAAGGCAGCGAGGAAGTGTTTATTCATGCTCAGCGGGATATGAAAACCCAGATTCTCTGGGATAAAACCACGCAGATAGGCCATGACCAGAAAACAGACGTTGAGCATAACCGCACTGCGATAATTAAAAACGATGATGACGAAGCCGTGCAGGGCTGCCAGACGCTGGAAGTCGGTCAAAATCAAACGGTGACCATTAAAGGTCAGCAAGCCATTTCCATTAGTAAAAGTCATCAATTGAACGTCGCCGATAACCAGCAAATTACCGTGGGTAAACATATCTCGCTGCACTCTGACCGCGGGCAAATCACCATTGGGAACGCAGGCGGACAGATAGTCATTGATCCCATGGGGAATATCCGTATTGAGGGCGTCAGCATCACTATGACCGACCACATCACCGGCAAGAAATCCGCCGGTGCGCTGTTTGATTATTCAGCCCGCTATACCCTGCGAAGTGAGCAAAGCGATAAACCGCTGGTGAATACCCGCTATACCATCACCACTGGCGATGGTCAGGTCATCCCGGGTAAAACTGACGTGCTGGGCAGAACGATGACCGTGCAGAGTGCGGCAGAGGAAAATCTGCAACTGAATTCACCGCAAGCAACACCCAAGCCGAAGAAAACCGTATACGAGGTCAGTGATAACGCGCCCGTAGAGTATGTTATGGAATTTATGGAGGAGTAAGTATGGCAATATCCAACAGCGGCAAGATGTGCCCTGCCGTCACATCAATCACCTGCACGATGGAAATCGGCGTCTTTCCCGCCGATGAAGATCCCTGTTATCTGGCGAGAAAAGCTGAATACGCCCTGCGTCTGCCGGCAATGATTATCACCAAACTGGGGGCTATTCGCTTTCTTAATCAAGTCATTATGAGTGGATTGATTAAGGTTGAGGAGCTTAAACATGACTTCCTGTGGCCCTATAAAGCGGAAGTGGTGTTTGCTATCCGAGGGAAGAAGGATGTTCCTCTCCCCATGCTGGCAACCAGTCAAGTCTCGAAGCAACATTATGGTGATAATTTACCACAATCCAGTAATCCGTTTGCCCGGCCTTCTGTCGACGACGGGGAGAAATTTGGTGTTAAACGTATTCGCCGCCCCGATATTATTCTGGTTAAGGATGAAGCACTCCGTTGGCCGGGCAGAAATGCCACCTACTTCGATGGTTCTGTGCACCCTGATAATCTGAAAATGTTGATTGAGGTTAAATTTCCGGGGGATTCCCTCAGTAAAGGGCAACAAACTGATTACATTCAGATTGCAACCGAAGACCGTTTTGGTGTGATGCGTGTCGATGATAGCCGCACAGAAGAGCAAAAACAGTATGATGAGGCATGGCGAAAACATTACCAACCCGGCTCACAACACTATAAAAATCCGATACCGCTGGCCCCGCTGCGGCCCGGTTCTCCTCCTGATGATGAAGCTTTACCCATCCCGCCCGAAGAGGGTGTGCCGGGGACCATTCCTCAGCCGCTGACAAAAAAACTCCCGCTTCTCAGCACTTCTCCCTGGTCTTTTTTACCCAGCTATGAAGACTGGGTTGTCCTCGGGCAGGAGGTGGCTGGTCTGGCCGAAAATGGATTGAATTATGTCCGCGACAGTACCCGGGAGCTCCTTGCCCAGTTTGATGCGTGGCTCAATCAAGCCGGCAAGTGGGTGTGTGAAGAAATTGTTGACCCGATAAGCCATCAGGTCAGCTACGCGTTTTCCTGGGTTAATGAACAAAC
>NZ_JAJAFX010000144.1:0-2374 GCF_025384845.1 Photorhabdus temperata
CTAGTGAAACATCGCAGCGCGCAATGCCCCTGAAATATCAATCGCTTGGGAAGGACCCATTCAAATTAAATGAGAATAATTCTTGTTTGATTCGTCTGGCCTTATCGCTGCGATTTCATTTCATGATTTGTTCCTGTTTAAGTGAACATGGATTGCATTAACTGATGATTGTGACAGCCGGATTTAAGATAATAATCAACGCTCGACAAGAGGCTTTCCTTTTGCTCATTCGTAATATTCTCATAGATTAAAGCAAGTCGTTTGTCAGGGCTTGTAGGGTATTCTTGTTGACTCGTTTTCTTTATTGGTTGAGTGGGGTCAAAAATATCAGCCAGCTTTAGATAACTTTCATCAGAATCACACCAAGGAACATAGAGACTTGATTCAATAACTAGATGCTCACCCTTTTTATAAACTCTAACGTAGATGTTATTTCTCAGCTTATCTTTAAATTCTTTAAAAGCATCGGTGATGGCTTTGTCAGACTGTTCCCTTGATATCATTTGTCACCTCTATTAATTGCCTTTGATTGAGCGAATGACTAATTTATCATCAAAACCAATCACCATTATCTCGTTGTCATTCTCACTTACTATACCCCTCATAGCATCCATGCATTCTTTTGTTACTTCCACACTGACTTTACATTTGATGGATTTACTCAGTCGCTTATGCAACTCACGCACCATCACACAGGATAAAGATTTATGAGCATCAAATCCGCTTAGTTCTGATTTCAGTTGATTAATGATATTTTCAACTTCTTCTTGTGTGGGTAGTGTTACTGTTGGAATCAATTCATACTTCATTACAACCTCACTTAGCTGTTTTGATGGCTTCATCTAGAGCCTGGCTTATAGCTTGTGGCATTAATGCATCAGCCATCTTTCTTGCGCGTTCCTGATAACCCAATATAGGAGCAACAGGTAAAGCATCGCCGAAGCGGATTAACAATTTTGGTGGGCGCTGCTTTTTCCTCTCTCTGCGGGTGCCGTTGGGTGAGCGCTTTAACCGCTTTTTGCCCTTCTTGCCCTTTCTGGCTTTCTTACGTTGCCATACGCCATTGACACTATTATGTTCGCTGGTTGTTACTTCTCCGATAAATACATCAGGCTTGGCCTTTAATTGTTTGAGCTTATTACGGGGTAAGTTGCCATATTTGTTTAATTTAATGTTCTTCGGATTTAATAACGCACTGCTATTAAGTTTATGTACCCCGCCAATTTCAAAGGGTGTGAGATAACTTGCGGCTATATCACGAACAAAGACTTTCGCTTTCAGATTGCTTTTGCTTGCACCGACTGAACCAACAGACTTAACAGTAAAAGGGGTTGGATTATCTAACTTACGCTCTATCGCCTTCTTTTCAGCTTGTTCAATCTGACGTGCAACTTTTGTTAATGCCTGAGCGGTAGCAAATGGGACTTGCTTCTTTATTTGAGCCAGTTTATTAGACAGTTCTTTTAATCCTGCCATCAGATCAACCTATGTAAGTAATGGAACGGATTCATGTTGTAACTCTGCACAGAACAACCCAATCGCAAGATGAGCCTCCCCGTTCGGGTAATCAGCCAGCATCTTACGAATTACCTTTTTACAAATACTGACGTTTTCTTGCTGCTGTTCTGGCAATGAAGCAATCACGCCCTTGAACATCAGTATTGTTTGTTCATCTTGTGTCATCGTGCTATTTCCTCTGATTACTGAAGCTCAGTTTTGAACTGACATAAAATAAAAAGGCCGCTTAGCGACCTGTTATCTGATTACATGCCTGCTTTGATAACCCACTCAGGCGGCGCGGGTTTCCTGCTTTCCACAGTCAAGAAAAATTGATAATTTGGTCATTCCACAGTCAAATCAGGAATAAGAAAAATGGCAAATTTCACCGTTAGAGTTGAATTACATGATGCAAACTCTAAGGATTATGAGAAATTACATGAAAAAATGGAAAATGCTGGGTTTGAGCGCACTATTACCACCACAAGTGGCAAGATCTATCATTTGCCAGATGCGGAATATTCAATCACCAGTGATAAATCCACAGATGAAATTAAGGATCTGGCTCGTGATACAGCAAAGAAAGTAAAATCTAATCCAGCTATTCTTGTCACTAAATCAAGCGGAACCAGAAGATGGTCTGGTTTGGATGAAGGTTAATCCTCGGCTTCAACTTCATCGTCCCCATAGCCTCGCCTTGGGTTCTCTGTCTCAAGAGCAATAAAGCTATCTCTAATATTCCGGGCGATATATTTCGCCCTATCGTTATCGATATAGCGTCGAGATTCCATTTCTATATTTAGTGCATTTATCAGAGCTTCACGGGCTGCGACTTGTGATTCGATTGTTAAATCTTCAAATTTCATTGTTAACCTCA